>CAZQUK010000099.1:0-10573 GCA_964596435.1 uncultured Oligoflexia bacterium | reverse complement strand
CCGCTCACATCAATGGAAATCGCCCCCCCCCCTCCTCCCCCTCTAGTTAAAAAAAAGGTCCCAGACGCTGAGGGGGAAAAAAAAAAGGAAGAATTTGCTGAACCAGAGGGCGAATTTTTTGAATCCATAGTTGAAAAACGCAACCAAGAGCAAAAAAGGCTCGAAGAAGAGGCAAAAAAAGAAAAATAACGGCACACCTGATCCTTGAGTTCCGCCACACCTCACAAAAAAGACTCATCCCAAAAAAATTACGCGCAACGATAATCCTAAAATCCGGACTTTACTCCCCCCCCCTCTTAATGACATAGTAGTAGGTATGTATTCATATAAAATTAACCAAACTGTTTTACTGTCGCTCCTCCTCAGTTTAATTTTATTTGCTCCAGCATGTCTAAAAACAAGGTCACAGATAAAAAACGACCAAACCCCAGAGCAGGAAAAGGCCGGGATACATGCAAATGTGGAACCTGTGAAATCCGGGAACAAATACGAAGTCGAAGAGTTAAAAAGTGAAGTGCTAAACCTAACCGGGCGAGTTGAGGATCTTGAACGAGCAAAACGCGAGGCACAAGATGAAAACGCAGGCGGATCTGACCCCAAGCAGCTTGAAAGCAGAATTTCTGAACTAGAACAAACACAAACCCTAATACTAACGACTCTTAAAAGTCTCCAAAGTAATATCCCTGGTGCCACAGCGAATGACTTATATAAAAAAGGTGAGGCCGAATTTAAATCCGGAAAACTTGAAGATGCCGCAAACACACTTAGTTTATATTTGAAAAAAGAACCCGTTTCAAAAAATGGAAACAACACACAAAAAGCTATTTTTCTAAGAGCAGAAGCGTATCTTGGCCTTAAAGAGTATAAAAAAGCAATTCTTGATTATTCAAAGTTTCCGGAAAAATTTCCCACTTCATCCAGATTAAAGGATGCACTGTACAAAATCGGACTTTCGTTCGATGCGCTTGGAATGAAAAACGATGCTCAGCCATTTTATCAGGAACTTGTTGAAAGATTTCCAAATTCAGCAGAAGCAAAAAAAGCACGCAGCAAACTTCCAAATACTACCACGAAAAAAAAATCCAAACGAAGGTAACAAAAAACTAAAACGATGAAAGTTCTTGGAATTGAATCTTCCTGCGATGAATGTAGCGCATCAGTAGTTGAATCAACTCCTAACACCCCAGACACCATACCAACATTCAATGTACTTAGTATTGCAACACATTCACAAATAAAAATACACCGGCCGTTTGGTGGTGTCGTACCGGAGGTTGCCTCAAGAAACCACCTTGAAACAATACAAACAATTGTTGATAAGGCACTGATAGATTCAAAAACCTCAATAAAACAAATTGATGCCATTGCCATTGCCAACAGACCGGGACTGGTGGGTTCACTACTCGTGGGAGTAAGTGTCGCCAAAACACTTGCCTATGCGTTTAACAAACCTCTTGTTGCTGTTCACCACCTGGAAGGACATGCAAGTAGTATTTTTTTGTCCCCAAAATCAAAACAAATTGAACTTCCTCTTTTGCTTGCTATTGTTTCTGGTGGACATACAAATCTTTATTTAGCCAAAGAACCACCTTCAAAATGGCCAAATGATTTTTTGCAAAGTGCACTTTTAGGAAGATCACGCGATGATGCTGCTGGTGAGGCATTCGATAAAACCGCAAAAATCCTGGGTTTTCCTTATCCAGGTGGTGTCTGGATCGAAAAACATTCAACCGGTGGCGACCCTAACGCTTATAAGCTACCACGCGCACTTCCTCAAAAATCTGTTTATGACTTTTCTTTCAGTGGTCTTAAAACCGCAGCGGCCATATTAATAAGACAATTAACAGAAAATAATCAACTTGAGAAAAACCTAAGCAATATATGCGCCTCAATCCAAGAAGCAATCATTGATGCACTACTTAAAAAAATAATTCAAGCAGGCCACGACTTTAATTGTAAATCTATTGCAATAGTTGGAGGGGTCGCCGCAAACCAAGAACTTAAAAGACGTCTTAAACAAGAATGGAGAGAAGACAGAATTTTTTTTCCCCCCATTGAGTACTGCACAGATAATGCTGCTATGGTCGCGGCCTCAGGCTCTATAAGATATTTACAGGGTCATACTTTATCTAAAGATGAACTTCTTAAATTAAACGCATTTGCCCAATCACCATATTGAGCCAAAAGAAATGGTCAAAAACAAACGTCACGCCCTTGGTCAGCATTTTTTAATAAACAAAGAAATAATAAATTTAATTATAAATAATTTTTTTGAACAACTAAAAACGAACACCACTGTTCTTGAAATTGGACCCGGAGGTGGGGCACTTACAAATAAAATTCTGGAAAAACATGCAGGCTCTAATTTTAATTTTGTAATTGTTGAAAAAGACAAAAAAATTGCCAATTACTGGAAAGACAAACTTAAAAGCACTAAGAACATCCAAATATTTGACGCTGATTTTTTAAAACTTCCTGAAAATGATTTTTTATCTAAAAAAATAGCCGTTATAAGTAATCTTCCATATTCAAGTGGGACAGCCATATTACAAAAACTTTCCACTCATCACAGGCAAATTTCGCACATGACTTTAATGTTTCAACTTGAGGTGGCTAAAAGATTATATGCCCAAGAAAACTCAACTCACAGAGGTAGTCTGTCACTCTGGATCCAAAACCAGTGGAACGTAACACCCATTGTTGAGGTTCCACCTTTGGCATTCATGCCGCCACCTAAAGTTTATTCTGAAGTCTTACTATTAACACCAAGAGAAAACACAATGATTCCAGACACAAACCCCAATGTCTGGGATAGATTACTTAAACTTGCCTTTACACACAGGCGCAAAATGCTCCGATCAGGACTCCCCCGTGGCCCTCTACGAAATGCCTTGGAACAATCTGGTGTGGATGGTAAAAAGCGGGCCCAGGCACTTAGCTGGCGTGACTGGGAAAAACTTTACCAGGAAGTATTAAAAATTTGGGGGATTGAATAATTATTACCACCCGATGCACTAAAAACTTAGTTTGGCCCATAATTATGGGCATTTTTTTTGTTTTTTTGTGTGCCACAAATTTTGCACAAGCTAACATTGGTGACCTAAGCTCTTTTGGATCCAAGTCAGCAAGCCTTGCTGGTAACAAGGTGGCTGGCGGTTTTGACAGTTTTACTGCATATTCAAATCCTGCTGCTCTATCCGCTGGCTTAAGCTTGGATAATCCTCTTGAGTTTGGTTTAGGTGTAATAATTCTTGAACCAAAATTTAATGGAATAAATAATGTTGTAATACACAACACATACACGTCCGATAATGCCGCGGCAACACTTGGCGATGTTGATACAAACTACAGAACAATCTTCAGTCAGACAATCGGTATGAGGCTTTTGGCTTCAAACTGGTGGAAAACATCTTTTGGTATAACGGTATATCTCCCGCTAAATCATCTAGCATACATTGATTCAGGCGAAGCTTTTGTTCCCGAATACGTGCTTTATCAAAGCCGATTTCAACGCCCTCAATTTGAGATTTCTTTGGGCACAAATCCTGCCAAATGGTTTTCGTTTGGTGCGGGACTCCATATGGGCTACGCACTGACCAGTCAGGTTTCAACTTTTTTAACAACTTCTTCTGCTAAAACATCATCAATGCGTGTGCGCGCAACACTTAAACCCAAAATATCACCATTTTTTGGCGTTCTTTTCCAATCATCTCCTGAAGAGTCCGAAAAAAAAGGCGCATTAACAATAGGATCTGTTATAAGACTTCCGCTTATGTCACCAAATAATATGCAGTTAAACGCCACTACCGCAATATTTGGTTCTGCCGGTGCCCCACAGGTAAATTTGTTGGCAAATGCAGCACTTTTTTATGAACCACTTAGTGTTGAAATAGGAACAACTTACAAAGTTCTAAATTACTTGCGAACATATTTACAGGTTGATTTTCAAAAATGGTCGATCTTTGAGCCTTCCGCATTAACGCTTATAAACAAAGAAGGGCTCCAAATCTCAACACCCACAAACCCGTATCAAAAGCCAAGGGATATTTATATTCCGCGCATTGGACAGGAAATAACACTTGGCAATAATAATATTCGTTTGGGGTATGCATTCAGACCGGGCATATATAAAAATGCGCCGAATTCTTCTGGTAACGCCATTGATCCTGATAGCCATATATTTACAGCTGGCGCTGGAATTAAATTCTCACGTTTTTTTTTAATAAACAAATCCTGCAGGCTTGACGTACATGCGGCTTACCATTCTTTAGTAAATCAAACTGTTACAAAAACTGCTGGTAATGAAGCTGGCAACCTTACAGACGCAAAAATTGGCCATCCTGGATACAAAGTTGGTGGATATTTATATGGCGGCGGATTGTCCTTTCATCTTGAATTATAATTGTGGATAATGAAGTGAGCGTTATGAATAATAGTCCAAATGAAAGCATTAAAATAGTATCAACAAATTCTATGGCTCTGAAAAACTATTTTGTTTCAGAAACCATTGAAGCTGGTCTTGTGCTAGTGGGAACTGAAATTAAAAGCATAAGAAACGCGTCACCTAATCTTAGAGACTCTTATGTCGAAATTAAATTTAGTGGAAAGAAAATTGAAGCATGGGTACATAACATGCATATTCCACATTATATTCACGGAAACATCTGGAACCATGAGCCAAAGCGTCCAAGAAAACTGCTTTTACAAAAAAAACAAATTCATAAAATATTTGGTTTTTTAAGTAGAGATGGACTTCATGCAATACCAATAAAGCTATATTTAAAACGAGGAAGAGCAAAAATTGCTCTTGGAATATGTTCAAACAAGAAAAAATCTGATCGTCGAGAAGCATTAAAAAAACGCACACACGAACGCGAAATGGCTCAGGCACTAAAGCAAAAAAGGTGATTTACACCGTTTTTCGCCCCCATAATTAAACCAATAATATTAACTAGTTACAGTAAATCGAAGAAGATTCTTTTTTTAGTAAATACATATTTTTTATTTGTTTCATATTTTTTATGTTTTCTTATATCCCCCATTGATGCTTGACACACTCTTTCAACTCGGTTAGATAAACTAGCAATAAACGCTAGATCGTATTAGAATATTATATAGTTATATATAAACATCATAAGGAATAATAAGAATGGCCAGAGTTACAATTGAAGATTGCTTACCATTTGTTGACAACATGTACGAACTTGTTCACGTAGCTACGAAGCGTGCAAAACAACGCTACAGTGGTGATACCCCACTTGTTAAGTGTAAAAATAGAGTTATGGTAACTTCTTTACGCGAAATTGCAGCCGGAAAAGTAAAACCCACCTGGACAAAAAAAAGTGAAGAGGATGAGTTAGAGGATTTAAACATTCCTAATTAAATTGAATTTTTTTCAAACACCTGTTAAGTATTGTCTATACAAATAATTAGTTTTTTACCGAAGTTGTTTTAAAAAAGGAGCAGATGAAAATGTCCGGAGCAGTACTTCACGAACTCAAAGAAAATAAAATTAGACTCAAATATTATTTAAACCTAAAAGCAAAAGCCGAAATAAAAGGCACGTTAGATAGCAATTCAACAATATCAAAATGGATAGAAATTTATTCAGACAGAGTAAATAAGTTTGAGATTGAAGCAAAAAAGCTTGATCTATTATCTGATTTTGGCGCCATTGAAGAAACTTCAAATAACGAAATAGTTTCGGATCAAGTGGTCCAGACCCCCGGCCTAGATAATTTACCAAGAAACTCAGAAGCAGTACAAGCAGCTGTTTAATTGTATTAGTTTTTATTCCTTAAACTAATTTTTAGCGACTTTTAGGCTTTGTGTCTTTTTTGTTTTGTTTCTTTTGCGCGGGTTGTTTTTTGTTTTCTTTGAATATTCACCAAATGCCAAAGCAAGAACCTCGTCGACATGTGCCACAAAATGCAATGTCATACCCTTAAGTGCGTACTTGGGCACATCCTCAATGTCTTTTTCGTTTTGTTTTGGTAAAATTACGTCTTTAATACCTGCTCTTTTGGCGGCTAGTAATTTTTCTTTTATACCACCAACTGGAAGCACCTTCCCAATTAATGAAAGCTCCCCTGTCATTGAAAGTTTTTGCTTACAAACTTTATTGGTAAAAAGCGAATACAGGGCCGTTGCCATTGTAACACCAGCAGATGGGCCATCCTTGGGAACAGCTCCGGCTGGAACATGTAAGTGGACATCTTTTTCTTTCAGTAATGCCGGGGTTATAACATTTTCTTCAAAAAGTTTTCTTTTAACATAGCTCCATGCAATTGAAGCGCTCTCTGACATTACATCGCCAAGTTGTCCTGTAATCTTAAGGCCACCTGAACCTGCAATGTCCCTGGCTTCAATAAACAGCAAATCGCCACCAGCTTGTGTCCACGCCATACCAACAACAACTCCTGGTGCTGTTATGCGTTCTGCCACTTCATTGTAAAAAACCTTAGGACCCAGCCATTTTTTTAAATTTGAAACCGAAATATGAATTCTTTTAACACCACGTCCGTTTCGTTGCTGCCCCCTTACAATAATTGCAGCGGCTTTTCTGGCAACCCTGTTAATTAATTTTTGAAGGCTCCTAAGCCCTGGTTCCCTTGCATAATCCTGCATAATTTTTCTAATGGCGGCTTTATCAATTTTTATCATTGATTTTTTTATGCCATTTTCACCAAATTCGCGCGGTATAACAAATTTTGTGGCAATCTGTTCTTTTTCTTCGAGCGTATAACCGGGAAGCTCAATAACCTCCATACGATCCAGTAGCGGCGACGGGATCGAAGACTTTAGGTTTGCTGTTGCAATAAAAAGCACTCTGGAAAGATCAAATGGCACATCCATATAATGATCAACAAAAGCACTATTTTGTTCAGGATCAAGCACTTCTAAAAGGGCACTTGCAGGATCGCCATGGAAACTTTGTCCCAGTTTATCTATCTCATCAAGCATTAGTACGGGGTTTTTTGTTCCGACTCTTTTAATAGATTGGATTATTTTACCAGGCATTGCACCAATGTATGTTCTTCTGTGTCCCTTAATTTCAGCTTCATCGCGCATCCCACCAAGAGAGAAACGATAAAATTTTCTACCCATGGCTCGTGCTACGGATTTTCCAACTGAAGTTTTACCAACCCCCGGCGGGCCAACCAGACACAAAATCGAACCTTTCGGATCGTTTTTAAGTTTTCTTACGGCTAAAAATTCAATAATTCTTTCCTTAACACGCTCCAGCCCGTAGTGATCATCATCAAGAATTTTTTGAGCGTTATCCAGATTAAGTTTGTCTTTTGTTTCATTTTTCCATGGTAGGGCACACATTGTTTCAAGATAATTTCTAATCACATTGTGTTCAGGAAAATGCTCGGGCATTGTTTCAAATTTTTCGAGCTCCTCGAGGGCCACTTTTTTAGCTTCCCCTGCCATACCAGAAGCCTCAATACTATCTTTCAGACGTTTGTGAAATTTTTCTTTGGAGTCAACCTCGGTCCCGAGCTCTTGTTTAATTGTCTTGATCTGTTCTTTGAGAAAAAACTCTCTTTGCATTTTTGTAATTCTGCCATTAACCTCATCTGCAATTTTTCTCTGCACACTGGCCACGTCCTGCTCGCGCTTTAAATGAAAAAGTAATTTTTGAAAACGCTCTTTAACGTTAAGTGTTTCAAGCAACGACTGTGAATCTTTTTTATCAAGCGAAAGTGAAAATGCCACAAGGTCAGCAAGCACGCCAGGGGTCGGTGCATTAATCATAGCAAGTTTCATTTCTTCAGTAAAAAACGGGTTAACATCAGAAAGTTTTTTTACATGGTTAATAACTGTGCGTGAAAGTGCATCCATCTGTGTGGATGTTTCAAGGGAATCATCAAAATATTCCGTTTCAAAAACCATGTAGGGACTTTCAGAAAGAACTCTTTTTTTGCGAAAACGCTTAATGCTACTAACCAGAATATTAATAGAATTATCAGGCAACTTAATACGTTTTAATATCTTAACAGCGACACCCCATTCATAAAGATCATTTGGTGTGGTCTTTTCTGAGACCTCAGTTTCTTTGGTCATCACTATTCCAATAATTCTTTGCCTATTAATGGCCTCTTCAATCATTGAAACATATCTTGGTTTATTAACACCGACCGGGGCCATCATAGTTGGAAACACGAGTGCGCTATTTACTGGGAGAATAAAAAGGTTAGGTGGAAGTACCTGGTCGGGAAGTATTAACTCACCTGGATTCTTAGCGAGAATATCCCCCTCAAATATAATTTTTACTTCCTTTGTTGTTTTCTCTTTTTCCAAATCTACCGGGTTCTTTTCTGTTTCGTTGTCCTTGTTTTGTGCCATTTTTCCAGTCCATTATCTTATAGATAATCAATGTTTATAATGCAAGTCGCCGAATAAATATTCGAGCCACTTTATAAGTACTTTATGGGGATAAAACGGGCATAAGCAAGAAATTAGGTACTATTTTTAGGATTTGTTTACACACTCGGTCGTCGGCCAGATATAGGCGGTTAACTCACTGTTGCTTCAATAATTCCTGATTAATATTGTCTAGCAATTCGGCTGCGCGCCCGCCACTTGGAGAAACAGACTCATAATCTCCATCTGAACCATCGTCTCTTAATGTACGAACTTCTTCGTCAACTTTTATACGAACATCAACTCCGCCCAATACCTTATTTGCTGTAACCACATACCTTATACGATTAGAAAGGTATTGTTTTTTAGGGAGATCATTAACTTTATATTCAGAATATTTATCCGTCGACCGGCCAAAGGCCCAATCTGTTTTAAGCTCTCTTTCCTCTAATTTTCTTAGATCAATAACTGAAACTTCCTCGGGGTCCCGATCAACTATGCGGTATTTTTCAAATACACTTTCAATGGCCCTCCACACCTTATCAAACTCATCGACCTCAAAAGTACGACTCTCTTTTCTTTCGGCAAACGGCTGCTGTTTAATTTCAAGCTTGCTGGCACTCGTGCACGACAAAGCTAGCGCCAGTAATCCAAATGAAAAAATATATAACAATTTTCGCATAACAAATACCTCATATATTAGGTTATTTCGGGTTGTTTATAGTATAAACTTGCGTTTGAACACAATACATCATCCGGAGTTTATATCAATAATAATTCTCGGCGGATCCGTAAGCTCAAAGACCTCAACAGGTCTACCTTTTTTCATATTAATTACAAATGTCCAGTTTGATTTATCAACTCTTGGGAAAATTGAAATATCGCTTACGTTTGGGCTCTTTAAAAAAGAAGCCACAACTTTTTTGGCATCAAATACTAATTTTGGGTTTCCCCACATCGTAAAAACAATCCTTTTTTCTTCGGGCGACACAGCCACCTGATAATATGGTGGTCTTGCAATTGCGGTTGGATTTTCCTCACCACGACTGGCTTCCACATCAATTACAAGACGTTCAAATTCACGGTTCATTGAGCGGCGCATATCAAGAACGACAACGTCTTGCATAGCTCTATCTCCGCCAACAATAACGCCATCGGTAACATATGCACGAGTTTTTCTGGCATCTGCAGGAAACACCTTATCGGACCTTAATGATCCAAATGTTGCATCTGCAAAAATCATCAAACCAACAGAACACAAAATAAAATTAACTTTTATTGTTATTTTCATTATACTTTCCCCCGAAATTCCCCCAATTTTTATTATACATTATTAACGCTTTGTTATCCTAAAAATTAAAAACAAAGATGCACCTAAAAGAATAAAAACTGCAGTAATCCATAATACTATATTTGTGAAAGCAGGTTTTGAAATTTCAGATTTGCTAACGTAGGCACCTTCTTCCTGTTCGGTTTCATTACCGGCCCGACTTTGTGCGTTAGTGGTGCTGTCTTTTTCCAGATTTTGTACCGTTGGGCTATTTTTTTGCTCATTTTTCGCAACATTTTTTTGTTCCAGGACTTCGGAAGTAATCCCCGATGCCTGATCGCTAATAATTTTTTTCAAATCCATAATTGTAACTTTTTTATTTTGAACTGTATCGTTTTCATTAACGCTAACACCCTCTGGAGTAATAAGGCCTGGACCCTCAATATATTCTTCTCCGTTTTGGTCCTCTTTTACTTGGTACTTACCCATCATCATCCCTTTAACGGGGTATGATCCGTCCTCATGTGGTTTACCTAAAAGCAGAACCACCGACTCACCGCGGCGAAATTCAGCAACACCCTCGAGCCGCATTTGTACCCCATCTAAAGTGCCGCCAATTTGTCTAACGGTTACATTTTTTACACTGAGTTCTCCTTTTAGAACTTCTTCAATCTCGATTGATGTAAATGTATAAACGCCATTTGTTTCTTTTTCATGATTATTAACTCTTCTTACATCCACAGAAAACACCCGGCCTTTAATAAGAAGCGGAGCCTCTTTGACAGTTTGAGGTAGTGGTCTATATTCGAAGCTTGATCCTAAAACCAACAATGACCACAGAAGCACGGTAAGCGAAAATATACTTTTTTTAATCATTATTTTTTGGCCCCTTTATCTAATTATATCTGAATTTTATATCAAAGCATAAAACTG
>CAZQUK010000098.1:9802-10626 GCA_964596435.1 uncultured Oligoflexia bacterium | reverse complement strand
TATTACACAGACCGTGGTGGTGACGTGCTCGCGCCATATGGCGCTTGACTCTGTGTTAACAAAAAAGGTCGGTCTTTTCAGCGGGTTGTGGCGGTGGATACTCATTTGTGCCTGGTCTGGATATTCAGATTTGTGCGAGTTTTTGTAGCGTATATTGAAAGGCAAGTTAAACGTAGATCATGAAAAACAGATTATTTAAGTATTTGGTTATTGGGGTTTTAATTTCAATATCAGGGTGTATCCAGCCAAGGCCAAAAGAGCTAACCCTAAGGGAGCAGCTTGAAAAAGATACTGCCATTGGAAAAACTATTTCTGTTAGGTTTGAATCAAACTTGGATATAATTCGAAACGAACGGGTTCAAACATATCTTGAGAGTGTTGCAGAAAGAATAGTGAAAAACTCGCCGGATCTGGTCGGAACAGAAACCAAGATTTTTCTGATAAAAAATAACAGCGAAAGCAAGTGGAGGAACTTCGGTTTTGCTGGAAACAAAATATATCTTTCCGTTGGTCTTTTGAAACAACAAAGAACAGAAAATGAAATAGCGGCAATTATATCTTTTGAGTATGCAAATATACTTAACAGGCATCTTTTGCGAAATCTGCAAAAAGACGATGAGGGTTTTTCAGTCGAGAAGGATTATTTTGTAAAAGAAAAAGATTTAATATTTACAGAAAAACAACTTTTGGCGTCGTCATCGGGGGCATCAAATGTTTTGTATACAAGCGGCTATGATTCCAGGGGCTTGGTTTCTGTTTGGAAAAGCTATTTAAATAATCTGGATCACTCGCCCTACACGAAGGGGACGCTTGAAAAATTAATA
>CAZQUK010000098.1:0-9792 GCA_964596435.1 uncultured Oligoflexia bacterium | reverse complement strand
ACCAATCAGAAACCCAATTGTTAGAACACCGGAGTTTGTAAAAATTCAAAAAGAAATTTACAGGCTCTAGTGGCCCGCCGCGAGGTTGGTTTTGAAAACTTAAGCGAAAAGAGGAAAATTATATAAAGATGAAAAAAATAAAGTTTCAGGATGAAAAAACCATAAAAAAGTGGATAGAAAGATCGTGCAAGGTTGACGCTTTAGTGAGACTACCTGGCGATGCGAGCATCAGGGTTTACAGGAGGGTTTTGTCTGGAACCACGAGTTTTGTGGTTATGGACACACAGCCGTTTGTTAAAGAAGGGAAAAAATTACCATTCATAGAAACACAAAATTATTTGTCCTCCATAGGTGTTGATGTGCCTGCAATTTATGATTGGAACTCTAAGCTTGGTTTAATTTTATTAGAAGATCTTGGGGATAAGACCTTTTTGCGTGAACTTCAGGATGTTTCTGGAGCACCGGAGGAGGAAAAAAAATATAAAAAAGCAATCGACAAACTTGTAGAACTTCAAATGAAAAGTTTAAAAGAAAAGAACCACCCAAATATCAGGGCCTATAATACAAGATTTACGAAAGAAAAATTAATGTGGGAGGTTCGGTTTGCCATAAGACATTTTTATGAAATTTACCTTAAACGCAAAATTGCCATAAAAGACAAAGAATTGATGCTGTCAACGTTTGAGGGGTTTTGTGATATTTTGTCGAGCGAGCCACCCGTCCTTACGCATAGGGATTTTCACGGAAGAAACATTATGGTTTTATCTGATGGTGAAATAAAAAAAGAACGGTTTGTGATGATAGATTTTCAGGACGCCAGGCTTGGACCATTTCAATATGACTTAGCCTCGCTACTTAAAGACAGTTACTATCAGTTAAGTGATGATCAAATTGATGGCCTATTAGCTTATTATTTAAGTAAGTGGAAAAACAGCAATCTGAGTCATTTAAAACCTAAAAGGTTTAAAAAAATATTTGATTTAATGGCGATTCAAAGAAATTTTAAGGCGATTGGCAGTTTTTCTTCGTTCTTAAATCAAAGAAACGACACCATGTATTTAAAATTCATTGGTAATACTTTTGAAAACATTAGAAGGACACTTCTAAAATACCCGGAATATTCTGAATTAAGGGAAATTATGTTTTATTATTATTATTTCTAGTCTTTTCTTGGGGGGTGTTTTTGTGAGGCATATATTGTGATTTCAAATGCAATGTTGATGGCGGCCGGAGAAGGAGTAAGGCTTCGGCCATTTACTGGTTTTGTTCCAAAGCCGTTCTTGCCGGTTTTTGGTGTGCCGGTTTTTGAATATTTACTAAATAATTTATACAACAATGGCATTATAGATGTTGTTATGAACACGCACCACCTTTCTGATGTGGCGGCAGGATTTATTCGTCGATATGAAAGTTTAAATAATACCAAAATTCAGATTAGCGATGAGAGAGTTAAACTGCTGGGTAGTGCGGGTGGAATTCGACACGCTTTAGAAAAAATCTGTAAAAATAATTCCAGCTTTTTATTATCTAATGCGGATATAATTTATAACTTGGACATCAAACAGCTTGTTGATAAACACGCAGCGCTTAGAAAAAAACATAACGTTTTGGTGACGCTTGCGGTTTTAGAAAGCGCACAAACAGATGACGAGTACAGTGAAATAATGTTTGATAAAAAAACAGACATGCTTACAGGTGTTGGAAAAAAACGAATCAACAAACCAATGTACTCAGGCGTGGCTGTTTTAGAAAAAGAAGCGGTTGCGCATTTGCATGACAATGAAATTTTAGAATTTGTACCATCAGTGCTTTTCCCGGCTATAAAACAAAATAGGGCCGGGGTGCTTTTGTTTAAAAACTCCTTGTTGAACTGGTGGGTCGACATTGGAACACCAAAGCTGTGGCATGGTGCCCATATGCGATTTTTACAGGCCCTTAAAAATAACAACTTACCCGAGGGTTTTAGAAAAATAATTGAAAAGGTTAACGAAGAAGTGGCTCCGGGGGTGTGGAAAAAAAAGGGTGAGAAAATATTTGATCAGACAATTACCCCACCTTCTTACTGGGGTGCTGGTGGCAATTGTCCCGGCGTTTTTGGTCCTAACTCGGTTTTATATGGGCGGCCAGAAAACCTTAAAAACCTGGAAAACGGAATTGGATTTGGTGGGGCCTGGGTTTCAATTAATAACTAAAACAAAGGGCGCATTTCCCATCTCTGCAACAATATCGCGCGATAGATTCTAGAAATTTCTTTTCTTATTGGGTGGCGTGGTGGGGAGGGTGGGGCCAAGTTTTGGAGTGAGATTAATTTGTTTATTTGCGTGCGACTTTCTTGTGTCCTCGCCCTGGGGGGTTATGGCCGACGCTGGGCAAACAGCCACACAAGCCGCAAAGTCGCAACATGTGTCTGCATCAATATAAAACTGCTCTTTTCCCGCAACAATAGAGCCAGTTGGACACTCTTGAATACATGCGCCACAAACTGTACATGTTCTGTTAATAATATGGGCCATCCTTATTCTAGGTTCTTAGAAATTAGCTTTGTTGACAAGGGTTTATTGACTGTGAGAATCTAAAAAATATGTCAATAGTCAGTTCTTTTCGGTGGCGACCTGTTTCTGCATTTATTTGGTTTTCGGTTCCGCTGAGCGTATTTCAGGTTTTGCTTTTGACTCCGAGCGCCGCGGGTGAATGGGTAATAAACGAGAGAGCAATTCAACACTGGGGTGTTGCAAGTTTTTTAGTTTGTTTGATTTTGTACTATGGGATTAAAAAGGGGCTGCGCTTTAGTTATTACCTTTCGGTTGTCTATGCCTTTTTTTGGTGTGGATATAGTATTCTAACAAGCTTTAATAATGGTGGTTTTGCATTGATTGTATTAACGCTTTTTTTGGTTTTATATTGGTGGCTGGTGTGTGGCGCAATTCGTCACGAGGTTGAAAGATCTTTTTTTGATTCAAGGCTAAGTTGGTATCAGGGCTTGCCACTTTCTGTTCCCGGATTGATGTGCGGGGTCGGCCTTGATGGAGATCATAATCAAAAATTCAAAGTGTGCCGTCTAGATGAAGAGGGGGCCTTTATTTTCTTTCCAGCGTTAAATTTTAGACCAAAGATGGAAAGATATTTTCTAAAATTGAAAAAAACAAAGAAAATTGATTTAGTTATTACTTATAAAAATTTAAATATAACCTGTTCGGGTAGACTTGAGCGTATATTAAGAGGTGGTAGTGGCGCGGGGATAAGGTTTCTTGATATGTCACTTGATTCACAAAAAAAGCTGATGGACTTTATGGAACAATTAAGAGGAGTGGGCTATGTTAACTAAAAAACTTACACTATTTATCATAATATCTTTTGTGGCTTTGGGTTGTTTTGATAAGGAACAAAAAGACTTTCAACCCAAAGAGGTGCTTGAAGCTTACATTACAAAAAGCTTTTCAATAAAAACACCGGAGGACAAAAAAGATCTTATAGTTTTTCTTGGCGGTGAGGCTAAAGAACGCTTAACTCTATGGAGCGATGAACAGTTTGAAGAAGCCTTTATTGACTCGAAAAGAAAATTCAAGAAACTTTTATTTAAGGAAACGAAAAAAGTTTCAGAGGAAGAAGTAAATATTATTTATGAATTAAGCTACTCAGACAATAAAGACGACGGATCTGTTAACGTTACATATAAAAAACTTTGTCGTTTAATGCTTGAAGACGGAGCGTGGAAAATATTTCAAGTTAAAAATATAAAAGAATTAATAGAATATGAAAACGAAATGTCTTTACCCTAAACACACACGGGTAACGCGATAACAACCTATTTTTTTGTTTCAATAAAGTTTTGATTTACTATTGTTAAAACCTTAAGGTTTCTTGAGAGTTGTCCGTTTTCGTATGATATGTCGCCAGTGACGCCTGGAAAATTCCGGACCAGTTTTAATTGATCTCTAAAGTCTGAGCGTGTTTGTATCCCGTTATTTTCTGCTAAAACCAGGGCCTCTTCAAGTATCTTGGCGGCATCATATGAGATAGCCTCAATTGATTCGGGATTTTGGTTAAAGGTATTATTAAAGTCTTTTATAAAGGACTCAACAACAGGGTTTTTGCTTTTATCAAAAAAAGCATCAACAAGAATTGCGCCTTCGGCAAAATCTTTTGCTCTTTTTATTAAATTTGATGAGTGCCATGTGGATACACCAAGAAACTGAACCTGATCTATGTCCCTATAGGCAAAAGTTGGGAGAATTTGCGCCACCGTTTGAGGAACATCGGGAATAAAAACGGCCTCATAATCAATTATTGGATCAAGTAAAAAATATTTCTCGGTTTTTCTGTTCCTTCGGGTAACCTCAAGCTCTTTTCTTTGTTCTTGAAGGTTGTCAAGTTCGCGCTGTCGCGCTGTTTTATAATGAATTCCTGACAATCTATCGATGGATGTTCTAAAGTCGGTTTCTTTGGGGTCATACGATTCGGCCCCAACAATTTTTCCACCACCTTTTTCGACGGCATCCCAAAAGATGTTCATATATTCGCGGCCAAATTTGTCTTCGGGAAATATAATTGCAAAGTTTTTCATATTAAGCGTATTGATGGCGTAATCAACAATGGACCTCGTTTGCTGTTGTGGTGTTATTGCGGCCTGAAAAATATAGTCACCATTTATGCCCGGTTGTTGTGCAAGAGAAATAAGAGGTACGCCGAGTTCTTGAGCTCTTTTTGATACCTGATCAACCCCTTTACTTAAAAGTGGGCCAATTACAGCGCTGACGTGGTATTTAAAAAACAAAGAATTTAAGCCCTTAATTGCAGATTCCGAACTTTCTCCAGCATCCTCAAGAACCAGAATGGCTCTTGATTTACCTTTTTGTTTAAAAATTTGAAACGCTAACTCAATTCCTTTAAGACTTTTTTCTCCAAACGCTTTAAATTTTCCATTAAGAGGTAGTAGAACACCAATGTGGTTTAGGCTCATTTTTGAGTTTTTTTCAATTTGATCAAGATAATCTTTCGCCTCTGGTGTGTATGGACTATCCGGGTGGGTTTCGATTAGCGTTTGAAAATACGTTTCAGCGGCACCCAAATTTTCAAATGTGAATTCATTTTTTCCATAGTAGAAAAGAAGGGCGTCTGAAAATATAGTGTTGGGATATTCTCTATAAAGCGTCTCAAAAACACTCAGACTGGAAATTTCTTTTAGGATTGAGTCCACAAGCGAGCGAAACGCAGTTTTTATTTCGCTGTTTTCAATAAGTGGGCTTGCATCAAAGGATTCGTGAAGTGCATCAAAAATAAGCCCTCTTTTCCAGAAGACGCGAGATCTAAGGTGGTAAAGTTTTATTCTATCGTCTTGTCCAAGGGTTTGTGGTTCAATAATTAAAAGGATTTTTTCTGCTTCCTCGGGTTTACCCGCCTCAAGAAATGCCGAAGCCAGGTTGTAACGAATAAGGTTTTGAAATCTAACCATTTTTGTTTTTTTAAGTGCCTTTTGAAAAAAATGAACAGCCTGAAGGTGCTGTTGCAATAGGTGATACGCCAGTCCCTGGTAGTTATAGACTTGGGCCAGGTTTTTGCTTCTTGGATATTTTCTTCCAAATGTTTGGGACTTTTCTATAAGATCTTCATGCTGATTGTCATTATAAAGACTTGTAATTTCTTCAAAAAGAACATTTTCAGCAGAATGTTTCGTTGTGTGTTGCTTTAAATCCTTTTGTTTCGATGTGGATGAGCACGAAGAAATAAGACCGGAAGCAATCACGACAACAAGTACGGTAAAAAGAAATCTTGAAAATATAAAAAAATATTTCATCAATTACTCAAAAAGGTTTTTAACTTTTTCAAAAAAACTATGCTGTTTTGGTTGCGTGGATCTATTTAGTGATTGTTCAAAATTTTTTAATATTTGTTTTTGTTCGGTGCTAAGTCTGGACGGTGTTTCAATAATAACCCGCACTAATTGGTCTCCATTCCCATACGCACCTAGCTTTGGAAACCCCCTACCCCTGAGCCTAAAAATTTTGTGCGAATGAGTTCCTTCTGGAATTTTCAAACTTATTTTTCCCTTAAGCGTTGGTACTTCAATTTCGCAACCCAAGGCAGCTTGAGTAAAGGTTACTGGAACATCACACAAAACATTGTACTCATCGCGTTCAAAAAAATCATGATCAAGCACATTAATAACCACATAAAGATCACCAGATGGTCCACCACGCTCCCCCGCCTCGCCCTCGCCGGACAGTTTTAAGCGTTGGCCAGTATCAACGCCCGGTGGAATGTTTACTGATATTTGGCCCTTCTTGTGTTTATGACCACTGCCGTTGCATTTGGGACAAGGAGAGGAAATTGTTTTACCCTCACCATTGCAAGCCGGACACGTCCGGGAAACGGCAAAAAATCCCTGTTGAAAATTTACTTCACCCCGCCCACCGCATTGTGTACATGTGGTGGGAGAATATCCAGGCTTTGCACCGCTGCCGGAACAATAATCACAGGCAACAGATTTTGATATTGCAACAATTTTTTCAACACCAAAAGCCGCTTCGTTAAAAGTAATATCAATTTTTGTTTGAAGGTCGGCCCCCCTTACCATGCGCCTAGTTCTTGTGCCACGGCCACCGCTTCGTTGCGATCCGCCAAAAATATCACTAAAAATATCTCCGAATATATCGTTTACGGAGCCACTACCACCGCTACTGCTCCCGCCAAATCCACCAAAGTCAAACCCACCAAACCCGCCGCCACCAGCCCCTTGGTTGAGGCCAGCATGCCCAAACTGATCATACATTTGCTTCTTTTTGGGGTCTGATAAAACCTCGTATGCTTCTGATACTTCTTTGAAACTATCCTCGGCAGATTTATCCCCGGGGTTTCTGTCTGGATGGTATTTTACGGCGAGCTTTCGGTAGGCCTTTTTAATATCGTCTTTTTCGGATTGGCGCGAAACGCCAAGAACGTCATAATAATCTCTTTTTGACATCTGTTTGTCTCAGACCCCACACTACTCTATATGCTTCTATTTTTCTCTAAAAAAGCGGCTTAAAAATTTATACTTCTTTATAATCCGCATCAATCACATCATCACCGTCTTTTTTGTTTTTTTCTTCGTTTTCAGCCCTGGCTTCTTGTCCATGAGTTTGTGCGTGTGCGCGCTGTCCGTGTCCAGCACATGCATCTGGGCCAGCTCCGGGGTGTCCCGCCCCGGCAGCTCCCGCGGTCTTATAGATTTGCTCGGCCATTTTATTTGAACGCTGAGTTAAAGCTTCTGTTGCTTTTTGAATTTCCTCAAGGTTTTGGCTGTTTTGGTGTGTCCTTGCCTCTTTTAGTGCGTCTTCAACTTGTTTTTTTGTGTCATCATCAACTTTATCGCCATTTTCTTTAATGGTTTTTTCAATTGTATAAATCATGCTGTCCAAAGTGTTTTTTGCATCTACAAGTTTTCTTCTTTTTGAATCCTCCTCGCGATTCATCTCTGCTTCTTTGGTCATGCGTTTAATTTCTTCTTCTGAAAGCCCACTTGACGCCGTTATTTTTATGGATTGTTCCTTCCCTGTTCCAAGATCTTTTGCACCAACATTTACAATACCGTTTGCGTCGATGTCGAATGTAACTTCAATTTGTGGAATCCCACGTGGAGCTGGCGGAATTCCAACCAGATCAAATCTACCAAGAGACTTATTGTGTTCTGCAAATTCGCGCTCTCCTTGAAGCACATGAATTGTAACCGCAGGTTGGTTGTCCGCAGCGGTTGAAAACACTTGTGATTTTTTGGTTGGAATTGTTGTGTTTTTTTCAATTAATTTTGTAAAAACACTTCCCAGTGTTTCGATTCCAAGAGAAAGAGGTGTTACATCAAGAAGCAAAACGTCTTTCACGTCGCCCTGAAGAACACCACCCTGGATTGCCGCACCCACTGCAACTACTTCATCCGGGTTAACCCCTTTTGATGGCTCTTTGCCGAAGATTTCTTTAACTTTTTGTTGTACTCGAGGCATTCTTGTCATGCCACCAACCAAAATAACCTCATTTATCTGACTTTTTTCAACGCCAGCGTCTTTCATACATGTGATGCACGGGGATGTAAGTTTATTAATGAGATCCTCAATAAGTGATTCAAGTTTGGCGCGGGTTAATTTTAAATTAAGATGTTTTGGGCCAGAAGCATCAGCCGTAATAAAAGGAAGATTGATCTCCGTCTCGGTTGTGCTTGAAAGTTCGTGTTTTGCTTTTTCGGCCGATTCTTTAAGCCGCTGAAGGGCCATTTTATCCTGTCTTAAATCAATGCCGTTTTCTTTTTTAAATTCTCCGGCGATCCAATCAATAATTTTTTGATCAAAGTTTCCTCCACCGAGAAACGTATCGCCATTGGTGGCTTTAACCTCAAAAACTCCATCACCAAGCTCAAGAATGGAAACATCAAATGTTCCACCACCAAGATCAAAAACCGCAATCGTCATGTCTTTTGTTTTTTTATCAAGACCATAAGCAAGGGCTGCCGCCGTTGGTTCGTTAATAATTCTTTTAACGTCAAGTCCGGCAATACGACCAGCGTCCTTTGTTGCCTGTCTTTGTGCATCGTTAAAATATGCCGGCACCGTAATAACCGCTTCTGTAACTGGTGAACCTAAATAATCCTCAGCAGTTTTTTTCATTTTTTGCAAAACTAGGGCTGAAATTTCCTGTGGGGCAATTTCTTTGTTGTTAACCTTAATCCACGCATCCCCATTTGTAGCTTCTGCTATTTTAAAAGGTGTAACCTTGATAAATTCCTGAACCTCGCCGGATCCAAATTTTCTTCCAATCAGGCGTTTGGTTTCAAAAATAGTTTTTTCGGGATTTGTAACGGCCTGCCTTTTTGCGGTCTGTCCAACCAGTTTCTCTCCGTTTTGCGTATATGCGACCACGGAAGGGGTTGTGTTGGTGCCTTCTGAGTTTGCTATTACCTTCGGTTCGCCACCCTCCATAACGGATACACAAGAATTTGTTGTTCCAAGATCAATTCCAATTATTTTGCCCATATTCAACCTCGTTTTGTTTTATTGTTAATTTACCTTTTTTATTAAAAAACCTTTCATATCTAAAAGATGGTTCCAATTTTGGTTTCGTCAAACTTCTGTGTCTTTTTTCTTCTTCCCAAAAAAAGAAGTTTTCTCTTTATTATCGGTGTGTTGTGTATCGTTATTTTTTTTCGGCCCACGACTTACAACTACCTTTGGTGCTCTTAGTAGGCGGTCGTAGAGCATGTAGCCGGATTGTTGTTTTTCAATTATTTCACCTTCTTTAACTTTTTCGCTGTATTCACGGCTTATGGCTTCGTGTAATAGGGGATCAAATGTTTTGTTAGCACACTCGACTTCTCTAATCCCTTGATTATTAAGGAGATTCTTGAATTGTTTAAATACCATTTCAAGGCCAGTAACAAAGTTTTTATCTGTGTTTTGGGGTACGTGTGTCATAGCTCGTTCAATATTATCTAGAATAAGGAGCATTTCGTGAGCGGCAGATTCCCAGCCATAACGAAGAAGCTCTGAGCGTTCCTTAATAGAGCGTTTTTTATAATTTTCATTTTCGGCGTATAAATAGATATATTTTTTTTCGCTTTCTTCAAGTTTCTTTTGAAGATCGCGAAGTTTTTCAGTGAGTGCCGTAGTGCTGTCGCTATTAACGTCCGAATTGGGCTTTTGTGCGCCAACCCCATTTGCCTCTGGCGCCGCGTCATTTTCTTTAACGCTTTGATTGTTTTGGCTTATTTCTTGAGCGCTCTTCTCGGTGTTGCTGTTGCTCTGGTCGGCCTTATTCATTGGATCTTAT
>CAZQUK010000097.1:9127-10672 GCA_964596435.1 uncultured Oligoflexia bacterium | reverse complement strand
GTGGGCGTTTGATATTAAAATTTAAATTACAATGCACAAGCTGGTTTTGCCTTGTCACTTGCACAGTCCATCAATTTAATAATACCGGGGGTTGTGCGCAATATAATTCCCAGACGAAATTTTTCACCCGGATGGTGTTTATCGCCAGAAGAGCCACAAAGCGACCCAAATTGTTTTCTAAAATAATCCATCTTATCTTCATGGGACAATTCTGGTTTTGTTTTCATAAATTCAATAAAAGTCTGAATGGACCAATAATCTGCAGTAATTTCTCCAATCTTGGAACGTAAATAATCAGGAGTAGAATTCTCCCAGGAATAATTTATACCTAAAACGTATTGATAATACATTTTTTTTACTCCCTGAATTGGAGAACTTACAACATCTGTGAACCATTCCCACCCTTTTTTAGTATTTTCAAGACTAAGAACGTCGTTTAAATAATTATTCAAAAGGCATTTTTGATAATTTTTATAAATTGGCCACTCATGTTCAAAATCAATCTTGTGTCCCAGTTCATGAGAAATCATTCGAATTAACACTTCTTCCGAATTAGCATTATCAATTGAACTGATAAAATATCCAGGACAGATAATAATAAATTCTCTTGTTTTTTTTCCTTCAATAACAATTGTTGAGTTATAAGCACCATCTTCTAAGCCACCAGGTCCACAATTATTTTCAAATCTTTCAAAGATAATCTTTTTGTATTCTATATCTATGGTTGCGTTTAAGCCTTCACTTCCGTTTTGCCAACTTAAAACCTCTTCTGGTGTTAGAATATCAACACTTTGAATTGATTTTATTAAATTATCTTTTTGTTCCATGTGTAAACTAGAATTATTAGTAATTGTTTTTTTAAGTAAATCCTTTGCTTGTTGACCGAGGCCTTTAATGTTAATTTTTTTCTGCATTGTCTGTACTTGAAACTGAACTTCTGCTTCAAGTTTTTGGTCCAAAATTCCAAGTGCACGTTTTTTTTGGGTCCAAGAAAACTCTTCAAGTTTTTCACGTGTAAAAGTATCAGGATTCTCACCAATTTCTGTCGCCGTGTTTCTTAAGGCTTTTAATCTTGCAGCTTTTATAAAAGCCAATCTTCTATCAATTCGATGGAATGAGCTGTACTTATTATTTTCACAAACAGCTTTTATAGGATCTTTGCAAAAAGGACTCTCTTCATTTAACTGGATATTTTTCAACATTTCTGAAGGGTTCGGAAGGATTCCAGGACACGGTGAGGAAGAATCATTTGCCCATGAAGCAAAAGAGATTAAAATAAATAGAACCAAACACTTTGAAATATTCAAAAAAAATCCCTCTCCTACCTGTTAATTATAAAACAAACCACAAAAGTGTGCTAACGATATAAAAGGCTGTTTTTTCAATGGGTTAGTGGATAATTGAGTAACTATTTTTCTATTTTGCCCCATACCTAATACCCTCAATTGGAGGAACCGATGCCGCTTTTCTGCTTGGGTAAATGCAGGCAACCAGGACAATAAATAATGTGCATAGTGGAACAAGAACATAATACAAAAACCTAAA
>CAZQUK010000097.1:0-9117 GCA_964596435.1 uncultured Oligoflexia bacterium | reverse complement strand
ATAGATTTCTGGTAATGTTATAAATTCATATCTATCAAGAATAAAACACAGTAAAAAGCCCAAAGCTAATCCTATTGTGGTACCAACCACACCAATCCAAAGTCCTTCTGCTAAAAACACTGCGCCTATTTCGCCTTTTTTTGCACCCATGGCTTTTAGAATTGAAATGTCACGTTTCTTTTCAAAAACAAGCATTGTTAATGTAGTTATAATATTAAAAGAGGCAACAATAATTATAAAAGCTAAAATAATAAACATCGCAAAACGTTCAAGTTTTAGGGATGCAAATAAATGAGAATTAAGTTGAATCCAGTCCTGAACCTTGAAATCCTTTAATTCTTTTCTTATAACATTTGCAATTTGAGGGGCTTTTTCAAAATTACTGATAGTGATTTCCCATTGAGAAACCATATCTCTTTTTCTTAGAAAAGCTGAAACTGCTTCTCCAGATGCAAAAATTGTGTGAAGTTCCTGCTCTGGAAGTCCTGAAGCATAGATGCCTTTTATAACAAATGATCTAAGGCGTGGAACCGACTCTAGTGGGCCATCGGTTTCTGTGGGAGAGATTAGACTTACTTTATCGCCGGGGATTAGCCCCATTTCGTATGCCATTTCTCTGCCGATAAAAATCCCCGGAATATTAATCCACTTTCCTTGAATTAATTCTTTACCCATTTGAGGGTCCATTATTTCAATGATCTGGTCAAATAGTCGTTTAAGATTGTCTTTATTGATACCTTTGAATACTGCACCTGAAACATCTTTGCCGGTTCTTAATATTACTTCAGTACTTAAAATTGGAAAAAAATCCTCAATTAACGGCTGCTCCTTTTTTATTCTTTCAATTGTCTCGCGGCTTATTGAATTTTTAGGAACAAAACCCAAGTTAAACCCCTGTGTTTCTGGTTTTGGAGTAATTAGTACATGCAGTTTTGTTGACATCAGGCGAATTTTTAATTCTTCTTCAAAGCCATCCATTACAGATAAAACAACAATCATTGCAACTACGCCAAGTGCAACACCACCTATTGAAATTAAAGTAATTAAACTTAAAAACCTTGAATATTTTTTTGATCTTAAATACCTAAGAGCTACCCAAACTGTCCACGGACTTGTAAATAGACTTGAAAATGTGCCACCACTTTTAGTTGAAAATGGGAGAAGTTTTTTTGCAAGAGCCCACTTGTTCAGATCAACGGAACTTTCTTTTTGGACTTCATCATCCGGGGGTTCTAGAAGCGGGTTTCTGCTAAAAATCATGAATAAAACTTTTGATCTTTCTCTGCCCTCTCAAGAATTGTCTGAGAAGGCGTGAACCTTGCTCCAAAATTGTTTTCATATTTTCTAAGTTTTTTTACAATTAACCTTGGTCCTAAAGAATCTGCATAGCGCAGAAGTCCACCTCTGAATGGTGGAAACCCGGTTCCCATTATCATACCAAGATCAACGTCATCAGGTTTTTCTACAATTTTTTCTGCCAAACAACGACTGGCTTCGTTTATCATTGGCATTATACATCTATCAATGATTTCATCATTTGATACTTTGCCAAATTGAGGTTTGACCCCAATGATAGAATAGATTTCATTGTCTAATACGCGTTTGAGTTTTGATTTTTTTCCGCTGTAATTATACACACCTTTCCCACTTTTTTTACCAAGTCTTTCTTTGTCAATTAGGCTTTCAAGAATATTACATGAGAGCATTCTTTCACCAAATGCATTGTGTAATATTCGTGAAACCTTTGCCGCAACATCCACACCAACTTCATCAATAAGCTCCATTGCGCCCATTGGCATTCCAAATTTAGATAAGACTTTATCAATTTCATCAATTGGAACTGACTCGGATAATAAATAAACGGCTTCATTTAAAAAAGGCGCTAAAAGTCTATTAACAAGAAACCCTGGTGCATCTTTTACAACAACTGGCATTTTTCCAACTTTTTTACAAAAATTAAAAAGTGTTGTGACAGTTTCATCTGATGTTTTGTCACCTCTTATTACTTCAATTAAGGGCATTTTATGAACAGGATTGAAAAAATGCATGCCAATCATTCGTTCAGGTTTTGAAAGAACACTTTGCATTTCAGTAATTGAAAGTGAAGAAGTATTTGAAGCTAAAATACAAGCATTAGAAACATTTGATTCAACTTCTTTTAAAACTTTTTTCTTGATTTCCATGCTTTCAACAACTGCTTCAACAACAATGTCAAGTTTTTGAAAACCTGTGTAATCTAAAAGGGGTGTGATGAGACTTAATTTTTGCATTGACTCACGTTCGGTAATGCGCCTTCTTTTTGCACTCTTTTTGAAAAGTTCAGAAGCTGCTTTAATACCTGTTGCAAGTGCCTGATTATTTATGTCCTTCATTCGAACAGGATAGTCTTTTCGTGCAAAAAGTTCGGCAATCCCTCCTCCCATAACACCAGCGCCAAGAATACCTGTGGATGAAATATCAGATGTCTTTGCGCTTTTACCAGTTTCTAGACCATTAGCTTTTTTAATCGCTTCCGTTAGAAAAAATATTCTAATACAGTTTTTTGAAACCTCAGATAGTGCCATTTTTCCAAAACCCTTGGCCTCTCTTTTTAGTGCTTGCTCTCTATTTTTTGCTTTGAGTTTTGGACCAAAAGTTCCGCCAGTCTGTTTAAGTACGTCTATTGCCTCAAGTGGTGCCGGATACTGACCTTTGGTTTTACTCAGTACAGTTGAGAGTGCTTTTTTAAATATTAATGCGCGCCCCATTGGGGTTTTTTCAAGAAGCGTGCCCATAAATCCGCCCATGCCTCCAAGTTTTGGAGGTTTTGCCAGTCTTTTACCACTTTTTAAAGCTGTAAGGTTTTTTTCAACCCATTTATGAACTGAATTATTAAAATCTGGAGCTGGTAAATTCGCTTCAATAATGCCGGCTTTATATGCGCGTTTTGCATCAAGGGTTTTGCCGCTTAAAATTAAATCAAGGGCCGTTGCAAGTCCTGCTTTTCTTGGAAGTCTTACGCATCCGCCCATTCCAGGTATTACTCCAAGCAAAACCTCCGGCAATCCTATTTTTGCGGCCCTATTATCGCTCATAACAATTGCACTGCAACCTAGTGCAAATTCAAGGCCACCACCAAGTGCCACACCATTTACTGCCGCTACGGTCGGAAAAGCCAGGTCTTCCCAGCGGTTCAGTAATCTTTGACCGACGGCCACGAGTTCCTCTGCATCCTTTTCAGTTTTAAATTCCTGAAACATATTAATGTCGGCTCCTGCAAGAAAGTTACCTTCTTTTTTTGAAAATAGAATCAGTGCTTCAATTTCTTTATTACTACCCTTCTCTTCAAGCTCACCGAGAATCTGTTCAAATTCATCCATAACTTCATGATTTAGCGTATTAACTTTTGCGTTTGGAGTGTCCAGTGATAACGACCAAATTTTAGGTCCGCTTTGAGTTTCTGGCTCTTTAAGAAAAAATATTTTATAGGAGCCTTTTTGTTTATTGTTTTTTGTTAATGAATCAGCCACATTTTTATTTGATATTTTATTTAATTCCATAGTTGCATCATATATAAAAAAAAGACCCAATCCAAGAAAGTTCTCCTGAATTGGGTCAAAAATATCAAACAAATTCGATCAGTTACTTTAGTTCTAAACCGGCTATCTAGAACTTAAAGCTTATTCCGGCAAGGATGCTGTAAAAAGCTGACCTTCCGAGTGAATTTCCAAGTGCCTGTTTATCAGTAACCATATAACTGTTGTAATTGTTATAACCGTAATAACCGTTGTTTGGAGTAATTGTATTGTTCGGCATTGATTCTTTGGCTGTTAGTACTGTGTAGTAACGAACAGTCGCGCCAATCGATATTGCCTTTGACAATTGAACATCCATACCGGCTGTTACATATCCTAAAAACGCATCTGAAACTACATCCTGAGTCATGTAACTCATTCCAAGCTGTTCATAGTAATTAAGTATTGATGATGTGTAGTTTATGTATGTTTTTGTATAAGCTCCACCACCACCTATGAATGGACGGATTCTTGATGATGTATTTAGCAGATAAAATTTCAAGCCAGCATCAAAAAGGTTTTGTTTCATACTGTGCGTATTTGTTGTCTGTTGGTTAGAACCGTAGCCAAGACTATACGGATTATAATAATTTGTTGCTGTATAAGAAGATCCGTATTTAACGCCATATTCGCTATATGCGTAACCTGCTTCTAAAGCAACAGAATCCGTAATATCCATTCCAATTCCTAGACCAACGGTGAATTCTGATTCAACACGAAATGGCATTTCGCCTGTAAAAGTAGTAAAACCACCTTTTGGCTGTATCTGAATTGACCCAACTAAACCTTCATCTTCTGAACTAGCTTGTGCGACTGCAACACTTTCTTGCTCTTTAACAGCCGACCCCACCACTTCAATCTGCTGGGGAGCTGCTTGTTGTACCACTACCTGATCCTTCACAACTTCTTCCTGTTTGGCTTGTGCGTCTTTTTCACGAGCAATTTGTGCCTCTTGAAGAAGTGCATCAGTGAGTCTTTTCTCATCACGCAATCGAAGTTCTTCAATTCTTTGCTGTAAAATATCTTCATTATTAAGCTCTGTCCTTATGCGCTCGCGTCTAATAAGTTCTGAGCGTGACAGGTGTTCAACACCACCGTTATCAACAGCAGCAGCATCGGTTGCCATCGTATTTGTCGCTTCTTGCGTTGTTGTAGCCAATTGAGCTTTTTGTGAACTTAAAAGTACTTCCCTGAGGGCTTCACGTAATTCGGATGTATCAACCTTAGTTTGAGGTTGTACAACCCCTATGGTTTGAACGGGTTGCTGCGGATTTGTTGTTACAACCTGTTGTGGGGCAGTGACCACTTGCTGGGGTGTTTGAATCACCTGCTGGGTGGCTTGACCATCCTCAAAAACAAGTTCACCTCTAGCCTGGGGTAAAAATATTACTGATGTTAAGACACCAACACCGAAGGCCAGGAGTAAACTCCTTGTAATTTTATTCCGTCTCATGTTGTCACTCCTTTCGTTCCCATTTTTTTTTGGGAACCGATTGTGAACCAAGTTAAGATCCGCAACCGTATTAAATTTGGCTCCCACACATGTCACGCAGGGGAACGCGCCAATGTTAAAAAAATATTCATAACGCACTACAGCAAAGTGCGTGCCAAAACTTAAATAATATTTTATTTCGTATTATCAAGTGGTTACGTTAGTTTGTGAATTGTGTGAAAAAAACTGGTATCAAATTGCGATGTCACAGTGGCCCCAGAAAATATTGAGGTTTTAGGAATAATTAAGTTATCTATTAAATTATATAACATTTAAATGCTGTAATAACAGTGGGTTATAGTATTTAGACAATTAATGTCTGACCACATTAGTACAATGAAAAAATTACATTACTGTTGTCTAAAGCTTTTACGAACTTTAATAACTAGCTGTATGTCTTACAATATTTTTTCTATTTGATACACTTGTGTATACTTATTGACCACATGGTGTATTTTATTTTGACATCCATTTTAACTACCCCCAAAAATAACTCCTTGAGAATATAGCATAATTTTTCTTTTCCACTTGGCACCCTACTTGCTCTATATAATTAACAAGGACAGACAGATTTGCTAAACCCCCTTTCCCCCTCACCCCCTCTTTAGTCCCCAATTTAGCTAATCTGTCTGTTTTAGTTTTAAATTCTTATAAAAATGCATGTTACATAGAGAGCCTAATTGAATGCATTGATTCATAGCTCATGAATTTATTTTCAAGATTGCCCATAATTGTTTCTGATAAATATCTATATGCAGGAGTTATAAGTTCCTTATAAACAGTTAGAAAAAGGCTTACAGCAATAAGCAGTACAACTACGTATTCAACAACGGCCTGGCCACTTTCATCTTCAAACAAAAAACTCTTAAATGTTTTTCTAAGCTTATTACTTCTCAAATTTTATAACCCTAAAAAATGCCAATTACTTAAGATTGCGCATTGCATCCTTATATATATTATCGACATTTCTAAGCTGATACTTCAATGATCCAAGCTTCTTAATTGTATCTTTTTTTAGATACTTATTAATTTCAGAATGATTAATAAGAGCACTTACAAAATCGCTACCTATGTTATCCATACTTTGCAGTGCACAATCCTGTATCCATTTATATGCGTTTTCCCTGGTGGCGCCAGCTTTCACTAGGGCTAATAGATAGTGACCAGAAAAAACAATCTGCCCAGCTTTTTGTAAATTAGCTGAAATCGCTTCTTTTCTAACTTCAAGATTTTCAATGATTTTTATGAGTCTTCTTAAAGCGTAGCTTAAAAGTATCATGGCATCGGGGAAAACAACTCTTTCAACAGATGAATGGCTAATATCCCGTTCATGCCAAAGTGATACATTTTCAAGTGCTGCTCCGGCATATGATCTTAGCAGTCTTGCAATACCTGTTAAATTCTCAGATGAAATTGGATTTCTTTTGTGTGGCATGGCACTTGAGCCTTTTTGACCACGTTTGAACCCTTCTAAAACTTCACCAACTTCAGAACGCTGCAAGTGTCTGAGTTCAACGGCAATTCTTTCAATTGAGCTTCCGCACAAAGCCATTGTTTGAATAAGCTCAGCATGTCTATCTCTTGGAACAACTTGTGTACTAACAGGCTCACGTTTTAACCCTAGACGTAAAAGCACTCGTTTTTCAAAACTAGTGTCCCAATGCGGACTAACACCAACAGCTCCAGAGAGTTTTCCAAAGGCGCATGTTTTTAGACTTTTTGAAAACCTATCCTGATTTCTTCCCCATTCATTTGCCCAACTTAAGTATTTAAGCCCAAAAGATGTGGGTTCCGCAAAAATGCCATGTGAACGCCCTATTGTGGCTAAATTTTTATATTTTCGTGCCTTTACACTCAACACTGAAAGTAATTTTTTAATATCTTTTTCTATAAGTCTGCCCGCTTCTTGTATTTGAATTGCAAGACTTGTATCTAAAACATCAGAAGAAGTAAGACCAAAATGAAAATAGCGCGATACCCCGCCGACACTGTTTGCCACAGCTTCAGTAAAAGCAATGATGTCGTGGCCTGTCCTTTGCTCAATTTTCTCTACATCCTTGGGTTCGACCCCCCCTTTTTTAATTAAGCTTCTTAATCTTGGTTTAAGTTTTCTCCAATCCGCATCAGGGATTATTTTGTTTTTTGTAAGTTCCGCGCAGACTTCTGTTTCAACTTTTAACCATAATAGATACTTGTTTTTATCGGACCAGATATTTTGCATATCAGGATGTGAATAACGTTTAATCATAATTACTACCCCTATATTATTTTAGTGGGCCGCTGACACCTCTTCTGTGTGCAAGCCAGGCAACCGATTCAAGAGCCGCAATATTTGAACCCAGACTTCCAAATTCAGGGTAGGACTCACTTGTTGCAAGAAATAAATTTTCAACACCAGAGCGAAACCCTATTCCTGCACCAGCCGGTATTATTCGTATGTTTTCCGGGATTTCCTCCAGTTCTGAAAAGCCAAAAACTTCCTGAAATTCATCGTCATTACTTCTGAAATCAGGGTAGATCCACTTTACATGTTCTTCTATAAACGGGAAAAGCTCGGTTAGTTTTCTAAACATACGTGCAGCAACCATTCTTTGTTCTGCCGGTGTGAAACTTTTCTTTTTGAAAGGTAAAATTGTACGCAAAAACAAATAACTTCTATCTTCCTCTTCCACTCCATAATATTTTGTATCGGCAATCTCAATTTCAAGTACTGGGGCCTTAGGTTCCTGCCATATTAGCCTTGAAGCAATGCCAGGTGGAATCCCTTTGTTATTAATGAGTATCGAAATTGTAAAACGCCAGCCAATAGGTTTTGGAGAGCTTTTAAGTTTTGGCTGTCCTTTTGCGCCAGTTATATGTATTTGGTCCTTCACATGGTTAAGTGCGCAGCCAATGACGCCGCCACTTGTGGTTATCATTTTTCCAAAGCCTTCAAGCTGAACGCCCGTAAATTTACCATCTTCAATAAATATTCGTCTGCACCTGTGTTTCAATGGGACATGCGCACCAAGACGCCTTGCAAGCGCAAAAAGAAGTGCGCGATAAGAACTCATACCTCCCTTAAAAGAGGCACTTGTTTTTGCAAGAGAAAGAAAATGCAGGATTTCTATTAATGAAGGATTTTTTGAAATTTCCTCGGTTATACCATACCAAAGACCCCTGAAAAGTGGTTTTAACTCAGGATCTTTAAAGCGGGTAACTAGAGTTGAGAGATGATTGCCAGGATTAAACCAGAATTTTTCATTTTTTTGGGCTTTATTCGATGCCCGTGAAAGCAGTTGTCTTAACTGAGAATAGGTTACAAGTTCATCCTTGAAAGTTTCCGGCTTCGCATCAAGACTTAGCCTGTCAGGAAGATGGTTCCAGTAGTTAAGTGTTAGCCCGTCAGATTTTTTAAGTGCACCGACCAGACCCATTTTATTTAATGTGGTTTCACCAAGTTCCCTCTTAAGTTCGTGAAAAAAAATATTTTCTTCCTGATTAAGTGAAATTCTAAATTTTGGAGTAACTATCTGAGGAAGAATGTTATCTAGAATAATCCTTTCTTTTTCTGGTTCCACAAGGTCCATTTCATTAAGACATGTTGCAACAAGTCCGGCCTGCCCTTCTACCTGTCCAAGACCAATTAAACTATTTGGTTCAGGGTCAAGGCATTGATCAAGACTTGAATATGAAAGTTTCTTACCTGGTGAAAGTGGTAAAATTAGGACGGAAAAGCCCAACCTTGATGCAAGGCATGCACTTAGTATTGTTCCGGGATTATCCCCTAAAACGACCCAATCATAATGATTTCTAATTTTTATTAATCTCATTTTTGTTTTTTTAATTATACGTTTTATTTATTTCAGATTCAATCAGACTCCATATTTGTTTGTGTGAACCCATTTGAGTTTTACAAAGACTTATCCAGTTGTTCCTTTCGTTTGATGTAATATTTTGAATATCTCTCCACCATGACATTACAGATTCTGGATCTTGAATAATTTTTAGCTGTCCGCTTTCTTGCAACCATGAGGTTTCAGGAAAAAGATTCGCATTTTTAGGGCCTATTGCTATTGGAACACCAAAAAT
>CAZQUK010000096.1:0-10721 GCA_964596435.1 uncultured Oligoflexia bacterium | reverse complement strand
TATCAAAACACAATAGCACCTTGGTGTTTCTTGCAAACAAGATAACAAACTGATATTGATTTTTTATCATATGCAAAGTTCTGCAAAAAAAGCCCTTATTTTTGGGACAGCAAATCAAAGAAGCCTGGCTTGGGCCATAGCACAACAATTATCAAAAGAATCTTATGAGTTGGCCATTACGTACCAAAATGAAAAGTTAGAAAGAAGGGTTCGCCCCCTTGCAGAATCCGTAAATGCTTCAATTATTGAAAAATGCGATGTAACAAACCCCAACGACCTTGATAAGCTTTTTTCAAAAATCACAAACACATGGGGTGTGCTTGATGTGCTGGTTCACTCCATTGCTTTTGCCGAAACAAAAAACCTTGAGGGACGTTTTATTGATACCGATAAAGAAGGTTTTTCAAAAGCACTAGAGGTAAGCACTTTCTCACTTATTGAACTTGCAAAAAGGTCCGAACCACTTTTAGAAAAAAATGGTGGCGGCACAATACTAACCATGACTTATGTCGGCTCACAAAAAGTTATCCCTAATTACAACGTTATGGGGGTGGCAAAAGCTGCTCTTGAAGCTTCAGTAAGATATCTTGCTTATGATTTGGGTGGTAAAAAAATACGCGTTAATGCAATTTCCGCGGGTCCCATTAAAACACTTGCTGCGGCTGGAATTAAAAATTTCAGGCAAATGCTCTCGGAATCTGAATCTTGCTCACTTCTTAAAGAAAATATAACGCCAGAAGATATTGGATCGATGGCCTCATTTCTTTGTAGCAGCGGTGCCAGGCATATTACAGGAACTGTATTGTATGTTGATAGTGGTCTTCACGTAAACGGCACATAAAGCACAACACCCAAAAGATGCTTAACAATTAACTCTTCATAAGCATTTGTTATAGTTAACCTAAAACGTAAGTTGAATTTTTCCCACATGTGTGAAAAATGACACATTATAAAGTTATTTATTTTATGTAAAATAGTATTATGTCGCACCGCGGGTTGATGCGGTTTTTTTACTAAACACGGAGGAACGTATGTTGAAGGCCGGAGTAATACTTTTAAGTTTAATTTTTCTTAATATAACGGTATCCGCCGATCCGAGAGTTAATCACGACGTGTATCCATCAATTAACAGGGTTATCGCAAAAACAGATTTTTCAGATCCCTGCAAAAGGTGCAGCCAAAAGGAAATAAAAAAGAGAAATAAGTGCATATGCAAAGGTTTTAGTTTGAATAAGGAAAAATATAAAAATTGTCTCCAAAAAGAACACTGTAAATAGCATTTTGCGCCGCACCCTTTGCGACAATACCCAAAGGGCACCACAATAAAACAAAATTTTCTAACCCGATTAGTGTTGTTGAATTAGCGCCTTTGGCTTAAAAGGGATTGATATTAATGGGGAGGTTTTATGATTGATCTTGTAAAAAACCTGGCTGCTGTGACCAGGCGCACAAAGGGGTCGGTAATAAGGGAATTATTAAAGCTTACAAACAAACCGAACATTATTTCCTTCGCCGGAGGACTCCCCAGCCCTGATGCTTTTCCAACCAAAATAATTGCAGAAATTGTCCACAAAATAATTATGGAAAAAGGAAATGCGGCATTTCAATATGGCCCAACAGAGGGGCTGCCAGAGTTAAAAGATGAGATTATTAAGCTCATGAATAATTCAGAGGGACTCGGCATTAATCATAATAACATTTTGATCACAACAGCCTCTCAACAAGGACTTGATCTTGTGGGAAGGGCGCTCATAGATCCAGAAGATCCTATAATAGTAGAGCTACCGAGCTATATTGGTGGACTTCAGGTCTTTCAGGCTTGCGGCGCAAACATGATCGGTGCCAAGGCTGACGATGATGGCCTTCTAATAAATGATCTGGAACAAAAACTTAACCTACTTAAAAAAGAAGAAGAGCACTATAAATTTATCTACGTGGTACCTGACTTCCAAAATCCAAGTGGCGTAACACTTTCGCAAGAAAGAAGAGAAAAACTAGTTAAACTTTCTGAAAAATATAAGGTAATTATTTTAGAGGATTCGCCATACAGGCAGGTAAGATTTGAGGGTAAGGCGCCAGATATGCTATTCAAGCTCGATAAAGCGTCAAACACCATAAGCCTCTTTACCTTTTCTAAAACTCTGGTCCCAGGCTTTAGGCTTGGATTTATCGTTGCGCATGAAGAAATTATCAAAAAATTATCTATTCTCAAACAATCACTTGATCTTTGCACATCATCATTTAACCAGTTAATTACCGCTGAATTTCTTAAACAGGGGCTGTTTCTGGAACATATTCCCAATATTGTTAAAATGTATAAAAGCAAAAGAGATGTGATGTTAAATGCTCTTGGAAAATATATGCCCAAGGATGCCGGAATTTCGTGGACAAAGCCGCAGGGTGGTCTTTTCCTTTGGGCAAGGCTGCCTGAATACATCAATGCCGATGAACTTTTCCCTGAAGCCGTTAAAGAAAATGTTGCCTATGTTATCGGCTCAGCGTTCCATTGTGATGGAACCGGAAAAAACACCATGAGGCTGAATTTTTCTTTTCCAACCGAAGATCAGATTGATGAAGGCATTAAGCGGCTAGCTAAGGTTGTCAAAGCACACTTAAAATAGATGGGTCCTAACGGCCGCATACTTTAACGTAATTATTAGATTTCTGTTAAAACCAGGGAAATCCTAAAATATTTTCGACAAACCATAATTGTTCTTTTACACTCTTTGGGTACACATACAATTTCCGGGGGGAAGTAAACTTGAAACATGATATTTTTATAGCAACATCTTTCTTGATAATTTGTTTTTTTAGCCTAAATAGCACAAGCAAAGCCGCAAGAGACAAATGTTACCAGTCAGATTGGCAAAATGTAGAGAGAATTTCGGCTACTGTTTACGATGTAGTTGATGGTGATACTGTAAAAATAAACTACAAGAATAAACTTTTATCGGTACGACTACTTTCAATAGATACGGCAGAAACTAATTATCTTGGTCAAAACCAGGGATATTGGGCTTACCTAGCAAAAGATGCGTTAGTGGACCTTTTGCCGGGCAATACAAAAATAATTGTTGAGTTTGACGCCGAAAAGTGTGACGCATATGGACGAGTGCTCGGATATATCTGGAAAGAAAAAACAAACATTAATCGTTTATTACTCACAAAGGCCCTTGCTGTTAACTACTGTATTTATCCAAACATTAAGTACTGCACAAAATTTGCAAAAATTGTTGAAAAAAACATTGCCGAAAAAAATGGTATATTCAGTGATCCAAACTTTGAAATTCCCTACGATTGGAGAAGACGCGTTAGCCGCAGAAATTATGAAAAATTTGTGGGAAACATATTTACTCAAAAGGTTTACAATCCCAGGGCTGTTGAAGATATTTCAGTGTCTGAGCGAATCTTTTTCTTCAAAAAAGAGCATATAAAGCCTCCGTTCTATTATATAGACTAATTATTCAAATAAGACCCTCCTGCTTGTCTATTTTTTTAACCAAGGCACGGTTGATTCGACCTATTGCAATAAATTTGTATAAAATAAGATAAAAGCATGAAATAATATTGGTGTTCTAAATAATCTATGTGGGAGGATCATAATGAGCAAAACCACAAAAGAAAGGCTCTTTCAAAATCACCTTTCGTTTCTTGTTGTAATTTTAGGTCTTATTGTCGTCGGAATTTCCTTTTTAATAGGCAGTCTTTTTATGGATACCTCTGGTGGTTATGTTGAAATAAAAGGGCACTTAAAAAACTTCGAACAGATATCAAACGGCCGCTATAAACTTAGATTTGAAGAATATTACTCAAGAATCTTTATTGTTAACAAACTCAAGGATCTTGATAAAAATTTACTTGCTCTTGAAAGTAAAAACACAACGTTTACAGTTACAGTACAAAAAGATGAGTTTAAGAATGATAACATAACAACGCTTGATGTTCACAAATTAACAACCTCAAAAAACACTTACGTTACTCCTGGAAACGCCTTTGTGAATCTAAAAAAAGATTTACTAATTTTGATTGTCGTTGGGATCGCCTGTTTATTATTAGCACTATGGCTCCTTGCAAGACTAAGGACGCGGCTTAATAACAACAAACAAGACGAGGACATGCATAATTTTGATTCCATGGCCGTGTTTTTTTCTTTTAATCCGTTTTTATTTTTGGCCATTATTTTTGTGGTTTTATTTGCAATCAGTATTTTTTTATTTTCACTTCGCTCTTTACATATAAACGTCGGCGTTTTTCTGTTTGGCTATCTGGCGGCTTATTTAATTCTACGCTCCAGGCTGAAAAACATGAAATGGGTTCATGAAATCGTTGATTTCATGGTTGCACAAGAAGAAAGCCTAAGTAAGGGTGTTGCAACCGAAAAGCCCGCTGATCTTCAGGCAATACAAACTCTTTTACAAAGCCCAAATGGTATCAACGCAACAAACAATTTGGGACAAACAGCTCTTCATATTGTTGCCGCAGCCGGAAGAACTGAGGCCGTAAATTTACTTCTAAAAAATGGTGCCGAAATTAATATCCAGGATAATGATGGAAACACCCCACTTATTATTGCCACCATGAAAAATCAGCTTGGGGTAGTAATGAAACTGCTGGAAATTGGCGCCAATACTGCTTTAAAAAACAATAGTGAGCAAACAGCTCTTGATATTGCAACTGCGAACGAAAAAGAGGACCTGAAAAATGTTCTTACGAAAGCCGGGACAACACTTCCCCCGATCCTTATTGCTGCCAAATCCGGTGACTGGGAAAAAGTAATTAGTTTAATTAAAAATGGCGCAGATGTTAATTCTCACGGCGAAGCCGGCTTCACCCCTTTAATGTATGCCGTAAAATCAGATAAAATAAACATTGTTAAAACATTAATTGACCTTAAAGCAGATATTAATTCGACAAGTGAAGAAGGGAAATCCGCCATTCAAATTGCAGAAGAAACGGGCAACGCCGAAATGGTTGAACTAATGAAAAACCCCGAAGACGAACCCACCGAGGAAGATTCAGAAAAAGAACCAAAATAATTCCAGGCTATTTTTTCTTAATCCTTTGAGCCTTGGGAGCGCGAGTTTTAACTTTTTTGGGTTCCTTGGTGAGGGCCCAGCTTGATATATATGAAACCACATAAGCCACGGGTGGGCAGCTAACCACAAAAAGACCAATCCAATTATAAAAACTTACAAGACTAACTCGTTTTTTACACTTTATGGACCTAAAACAAATACGAGCAACTCTTTGCGGTGATTGCGCAAGATAGGACATATATTTTAAATATATTTTTGTAAAAAAGTTTTCGCTTTTAACGTCCTTGTAAAACCCCGTAGCAATTAAATAGGGATAAATTGTAGTTACATCAATTTTATATTTTTTTAATTCAAAATGCAGAATTTCAGAAAACACTCCAACACATGCTTTTATTGCAGAATACGCACCCCAAGTAGGTAATCTAAAAAAGGCTTGGCCGGAGGATATATTAACAATATGACCACTGTTTTCTTTCTTCATGTAAGGCAAAAAGGCGTATGTGAAATTAAGCACCCCCCACATATCAACATCAATTAATTTTTTCCAGTCATCAAGCGATGTATTTATCATCTCCGCATTTAAACCAACACCAGCATTATTAATTAAAATATCCAAATTAGAATATCTATTTATAACCATTGCGGCTATTTCTTCGGCTCTTTTTCTGTCAGATACATCTGCAACATATGACTGAACCTCGGCGCCAAGCGTGCTTATTTCTTTGGCTGTTTTTTCTAGCGTCACCTTATCAATATCAACTAAGATTAATTTACACCCGGCTTTTGCAAACAGCTTTGCCATATAATAACCAATACCTGCGGCCGCTCCTGTTATTAAAACACTTTTTCCAATTAGTTTTGCCATATATTACCTCGCGTTATTTACTTGAGTGGTCTCAATCCTTATATTAACATAATATGTCACATATTATAAAAAATACAATCAATGACGCCTTTGATATCAAAATTTTTTTTTCAAAAAACACTCTATAAATTGAAGACGCTATCTTTTTTTTATTTAAATGAAATAATATCGCATAAGAAACTACACATACACATGGAGAATACTAATGATCATAGTTAAAATTACCATCGTAAATTTTGTTTTATTTAGCTTTTTTTCGAATTTTGCGTCAGCCGTACTCCCCCCCTATTTTCACAGGGTAAAAGAACTAAAGTCCGTTATTGAAGATAAAGAGGTTGAAAAAAAAATAGGTCAAAGCAAAATGATCGAGGGCGTTATAAAAACAAATAGTGGTTATCAAATTTTTACTGATGAATGCAAGCTTGAGGTCAAGATTAACTATATTAAGTCTGAACCTGAACGGCTTGGACCGGCAGAATTTGAGGTTAAAGTAGGAAAACTTGAGTGTAAAAATGAAGATAAGAAATAAACCCCACCCCACTCACGCTGCGCAATGCAAACATAACGCATAAATTAATTTTTACTTGGGGGTTAATTTTTAAGCGATTATTTATTCTTAAATGTATATTAAATTCTATTTCAACCGGATAATTAGGGAAAGGAGCTACATCACGATTGCCAATTCAAAAAACAAACGACCTTGATCAAAACAGGAAATCCATACGAAAAGATTCCTTTCTAAAAGCAAAAATCCGCGCCTGGTGGTATAGGCTTGTTTGGCAGTATAGCTCTCCCCACGATATAGCACTTGGATTGGCATTTGGTATGTTTGTTGGTTTTCTTCCAATTATGGGCATCCAAATGATTGTTGTTCTCATTCTGGTCATCCCATTTAAAAAAGCAAATAAATTCGCCGCGGCCTCTGGCGTCTGGGTGTCGAACCCATTAACGTTTATTCCAATTTATATCCTAACCTATTGGGTTGGTTGTTTGTTTTATTCGGACAAAGATGTTTTATCATATGAGCAAATGAAATTTATTTTATCTGACATAAATTTCAAGTCCTTTATTGATCTTGGAATAAACATAATTGTCCCCATGTTTATTGGTGGCGCAATAATAGGACTCATTACTGCTATAATTACATATTTTTTAACAAAGTATCTTATTAGAATTTACAGAAATAAAATGAAATACTCGATGTAGTTATTTATTCTTCTGGTACTTAACCTGAAAATATAAGTACAACATAAAAATACCCAGCGGTAAGTCCGTAATGCAAATAACAAGATTTGCAAGATTGTTCCATGCTGTTTCGACATAAAAGAACCCTAAAACAAAAAAACCGGCACCAAAGATTGAGGACGTAAACTTTGCAACAACAAGTGGTATTGCCATTGTGTAATATTTCTTGGGATCTTTAAAAATATATAAACTACATGTGATTATTGTAAACATCATTGAAACGGTCATTGAGAGCCAGAATTTTCCAAGATCCTCGGCCCACGGTAGAGACGTAAAAAACTCAACAGAAATAACGTTGACCGCATAAAACAGCTGACTAGGTAAAAATATAAAAACCAAGACGGCCACAAAAAATACTAATGCATAAATTAATGCTACATTTTTTATTAGCTGCTCGCTTTTTGTAAATTTCATAAATAATCTCCATTTATTTAAGTTATTTAATCCGATATCTGATTTATTGTTGAGAATATCATAAAGACGTCACTACGGGTAGCCTTAGTTGACCAAAACCTTCGAATCTGTCGCCATGACCAAAAATGTAAGACTCCTTTTAGGTCTGGTGTCGGAGGAGATCCGTATCTTAACATATAGGTAAAAAGCGCTTCTAGTTCATTATCATTTTCAAAAGGACTATAGTCTTTTAAAAATCCCTTATACACAGGGAAAGCCATTTGTGCCTCATTTAGCTCAAGCGCACCCGAGTTATCACGATCATATCTACCAAAAAGGCCCTCAACATACTGAAAAATAGCCGTCAGAACCTGCGTATCGCCAGATTCAAAATACTTATCGTTAGAGTAACCATCCCAACGCCCCGCTGTTTCGAGACGTTTAAAAAAGTCATCTCTTAAGCCCCGTTTCCTAATTTTTTCATAAAAAGCGAGCATTTTTGGTAAGTTTCTGAAAAACTCCCTATATCTTCTGTCAAATTCACGTCTGTAACAAAGGGGTTCAATAGTTGGTTCATCAAAAACATCGTTTGAACCAGTTGGACAACTATCAACCAAGGTACTATGCACACGACTTCCAAAAACCTGATTCGATATTAAAAAAGCTATAAACTGTGTCCCCTCGTCAATGTCCACATAACGATCACCGTTTGAAGTGTAAGTAAATAAACTTGTTTCATAGTACCTTTGCAACCACTGATTATTGTTTCTTGGGTCAAGAATATACAGCTCTTTTAATAGGGTTTCAACATCACCAAAAAGGAGCTGGAAAGATTCGGGAGGCACCCCGCGCCAATAAATAACTTTGGTATCGGTGGTGTCGACAGAATAGCCCGGCATTGTAAGAAAAAGTACCTGCCTTATCCAATTTAACTGAGAAAGGTCGTAAAAAGAATGTCTTCTGTTTTCACGAAGAGGTGCAAAATACATCTCATTAAAGTTAGGTCTGAAAAACATTGGGAACCTTGTTATGATACCCCGCAAGTCTATAATAACTTTTTGTTGTGTGTCAGAAAGATTATTTTTGTAAAAAATATCCTCCGGCGGAACACTTAAAAGTCTATCAGAAGAATGAATTACAGAATCCCATTCATGCGTACTATCAAGTTCCCTAAATAATTTTTCAAGATAATCCTGCCCAATTGACCACCTAGTAACGGCGGCCCATCCCCTGTTAATTGCAAAAGAGGTAAGGCCTTGTGCTTTTTTCCCTCCTATTGGCCCAACAACCCCACCTAATATGCGCCTTACAACGGCTCTCATCATAGTTTTAAGAGTATCAACACTTAATGGTTTAAAATTTTCAGGATCAATTTCATCTATCACGTCAAAAAAATATGAAAGCGGTAAGACCGCCTCCTTATTGGATTTGACTGAATTTTCAAGAATTATCCTTACACCTCTTAAAAGTTCAACCATGTGTTTTTTACCCTCACCAGATGACCAGCTTCCATAATTTTCATTCAAATATAAAAATCTCATATAAAGACCAAAACTGTGTGCGCCTGTTTCAAAAATCTTTTCCCATTCATTGGCACGAATAAACTTTCGTCCAGGGCCAATTACAAGTTGTTTAATTGCTGTAACAAGAGGGAGGGATTTTATTATCCAATCAAAATCACTGTTGTAATATGACTGCACGGCCGTTAATAACTCTTTTATTCTCGATATTTCGTATTTCGATCCTGATTTACCAAAAAAACCACCTATTTTTATTCCTGCATTCATTAGTGAAGAAAGACCAACTTTAAGCTTCGTTTCTGGAAAAGTATTCCAATGATCTGGGCTTACAGGAAAAAATGTTCGAAGCTCAATCATTTCAATTTTTAAAAGAGTCATCAATCTTTTTACTCTTATTAGATCACCCTTAGTAATTACCGATGCGCTTCCACCCAAGAGGCTTCTTTTCAGATTCATTATTTCATAAACAAGTTTTGATGGGAGCTTTTCACCATCCAAAAAGTAATTTTCTAAAAATTTTTTTAACTCGCTTAATTTGTACTTTCCATTTTCTTTTCCTTTGGTGTTTTCCGTAAAAGAATCAATACTTTTTGATGCGCACCCCCAAAATTTTATTATCTCTTTTTTCTGCGCGTTGCCGGAAACGTATGAATCCATAAAATCTGCGGCTTTTGAAAGACAGTTAAAATCTGCTTTGGTCTGAAAGTTCAACGTTTCTGATTCGGGCAGTTCCTCATTTACGTCAATGAAGCAGCCAGAAAAACTGAAAATAAGAAATAAACAGGATAAAAACCCACTAAGGTATTTGAAATGCTTCCCCCATTTTTTTCTTCCCAAAAAAGATTTAAGAATAAAACTCCCTCTACTATTATTTTTATAACATCAAATAACACACCCGAGCGGTCGGGAATGCATTAAAAGCCTCAAATTTCACATCCTTAGCGTATTTCATAAATAAGCAATTTGGATGCCACATTCATAAAAACAACATTTTTATTTATTCTTAATTATCGGTAGCTTAGCTTGGGAAATTTAAAAATATTTTATTTAACCTACTGTAATTATATATATGAGCAATTAATTACCCACTCGTGCACCGTTTAATGGGAAAAAACGACCCTGTTTTTCTTTAAATCATAAGATGTTTTTTAATGGATCTATCATTCCCGACCATAATTATACACATTATTTTGGGCTCTTTTTATTAGGTTTTTTAAAGAAATTAATTGTTTGCTTGTCGCCTGAAGAGTTAACTGTTAATTAAACGCTTATGGGTTTTTCTGGATAATAATTCGGAGCGCAATACACAAAAAGATTGAGTCGTAATGAAAAAAAAGATTCCAAAGCACATAAAGGACCTTCACGAGCAAGACACAGAGAAAAACACCTTTGGCTGCAAACACAGCAACCCAGAAAGCTGTAGATATAATGATCAGGTCGGGATCTGCGCATTTGTTGATCCAAAAAATATATGCAAAAAACCCCCTCGCTCCTGGGCAGAAACCTATAGATATTTAAAAGAACTCGAACAGGCCCCCCTTAGTACAAATCAACAATAAGTTGTAAAATAAAATTCCAAACATTAATATTATTTTGGGTTCTTTTATTATCCCACATTTCTCAACTCAGCGCACGAAGTATTGGATATAATTGAATACACGA
>CAZQUK010000095.1:1357-10790 GCA_964596435.1 uncultured Oligoflexia bacterium | reverse complement strand
AAACAACGTATGGACTTTCGCGTGACGATTCTGGTTCATTCCTTGGTGATTATGTTGAGGCCAAGATATTTGAATCTGACCCCTTTGCTTCGCTAGACACAGAAGGTGTTGGAATGCTTATTGAGTACGCAATTCACGCCGGTATGGATACTCGGCCAGATATAAAAATTGGTATTTGTGGCGAGCATGGTGGTGATCCGAAATCAGTTCATTTCTGTCATGAAATTGGTCTTGATTATGTAAGTTGCTCACCATACAGGGTTCCAATTGCGCGCCTTGCTGCTGCACAAATTGCAATTCAGGAACGAAAAGGTGTGGTGCTTTCAGGAGCAAAGACAGGTAAAGCTTCAAAGAAAGCTTCTGTAAAAAAAACCGCAAGTAAATCAAAAGGAAAGCCGAAAAAACAGGCAAAAGCCAAAAAGCAGGCTCCTGCAAGAACTAAAGCCAAGGGTCAGGCCAAGAAAAAGACTAAAAAAAGAAGATAAAGATAAAAGATGTGATGGGCCGGGTGTTTGCGCACCCGGTCAACCCGGGGTTTGACATTTTAGTATTTGAGCTGTATCCCTCCGTTAGTTTCTAAGTTTTTTGGGGGGTATGTTTTTGAGTGTGCTAAGGACCAAATTTTATACCATATTTCGAATTAGGTCTTTTTTGATAAGCATTTTTTTGTTTGTTTTTCTGTCCACGCTATCATTTGCGAATTATTCAAAAAAGATTGATCTTAAAGTAAAACCTGTAAGATTTGAAACCATTTTAATTTCAGTAAATTCTATTTATTTTGAAGCGTACATTACCCTTTTAGAGGATTTGAGTAAGGAAAAAACGCGTATTTTGGTGGTACTTCCAGAGCAAAGCAGAACCCCACTGCGTTCAGGTTTTGGTGAGCTTGTTGACGATAAAAAGATGTGGTTTTCGCTCTTACTTGGCGGTGAGCAGTTAGTGTTTATTATAGATTGGGATACGGCTGAAAATATGATCCCAGGTTACATAGCAAAACTCACAATCAAACATCCTACTAGTAATAATATATCAATTGGTACGGCCACATTAGTTAATGAAGCTGCAACCTTAGAAAAAAATAAGCCGTGAACACACCGATGGCGCCGCGGCGCAGCAGGGAGTGAATTTCAATACATTAACCGAATAAAAAAATTTATCAGCTTCTGGGATTTTAAAAAATAATTATGATAAAATCTCTTTTAAGCGGGGTCAAAGGATGGACCTCGCGTATTTTATCCTTTTGGTTTCTACAAGGATGGAGAGATTTGAATGGATAGCGCATCAAAAAAATTTCTTAAAGGTCTGCAAAAAAAGACCAATTTTTCCGTTAAAAAAAAGTTTTGGTCGTATTACTGCCCACAGTGCAAAACTGAGAGACGAATAACACTTCAACCAAGGCCAACATTTAAGCACGTTTTACAGGTGTTTTTGACGGCAATTATTTTTATGTTTGCATGTTGGAGCTGGTTTGAATGGAAAGGAATACTTGCATTTTTTCCAATTTGGATTGTTTTTGAGATTTCTTATAGAGCAATAATTCGCACTAAGCTGTATTGTGAACTTTGTGGATTCGATCCATATCTTTACCTGATTGATGTTCCAAAGGCTCGCAAAGAGGTAGAAAATTTTTGGCGAAAAAAATATGCGGATCAAGGGGTTGCGTTTCCTGGAGATGAAAACAAACCTTCTGGCGCAAATGTTACAAATCCAGCAGATAGTGATGAACTTTTTATTGATGAAAATCAGGCGCACGCGGTGAATCTGAAAAAAGGCCTTGTTTCACATACAATTAAATAACAAAAGTTGAAAGAGTCATCGCCACAAGCTGCGGCGTTCCAAAAAAATTTTTCTTTTGGATTTGTGGTCTTGCATTGCGGCTTGACAGAGTGAATATATAAAAGTTAATTCTCTATTTATGTCAGTAAATAAAGTAATTTTAGTTGGTAGGCTTGGGCAAGATCCAGAGGTTCGTAATACTCCCGGCGGGGCGACTGTAGCACAGTTAAGGTTGGCTACAAGCGAATCCTGGAAGGATAAAAATTCTGGTCAAAAACAGGAACGCACCGAGTGGCACAGGGTTGTAGTTTGGGGTAGGCTTGCAGAGCTTTGTCAGCAATATCTTGCAAAGGGTCGCCAGGTTTATGTTGAGGGTAGAATTCAAACCCGTCAGTGGCAGGATAAAGAGGGACAGACCCGCTACACAACAGAAATTAATGCGCAAACAATTCAGTTTTTAGGAAGCCCGGCGGGGCGTGAGGCTGGTGCGGGTAACAACACAACTTCTTATAATGGTGCGCCCTCGTATAACAATGGCCCACAGGATTCCCAGCAAGAGCCAGATCTTACAGAAGACGATATTCCATTTTAATTTTTTTCTGTGTGAAACCTCTAATTTTTAGTACAGTAGAGACAAGATGCGTATTCTTGTGATTGTACCAACATATAATGAAGCCGAAAATATTAAACCTTTTACAAAAGCGGTTCTTGAAAAAGTTTCAAATGAGGTTGAAATTCTAATTGTTGATGATGGTTCGCCAGATGGAACTGGTACAATTGCCGACAGCCTATCCAAAGAGGAACCTAGAATTCATGTTCTGCACCGGAAGGGAAAGCTTGGTCTTGCTAGTGCATATATTCAGGGTTTTTCGTGGGGTATTGAGCGTGGGTTTGAGGCGTTTGTTGAGATGGATGCCGATTTTTCACACGATCCTAAATATCTTCCAACAATGATTAATTTGATAAAACAGAATGATGTAGTTATTGGTTCGCGCTATGTTGACGGTGGCGGCACAGTTAATTGGGGGCTTGGGCGTAAGATTATAAGTCAAGGTGGGAGTTTTTATGCGCGCTCTGTTCTTGGTATTCCGATCAGGGATTTAACTGGTGGTTTTAACGGTTGGAAAAAACATGTTCTTGAAAAAATTGATATTAAATCTATTCATTCTGAAGGGTATTCGTTTCAAATCGAGCTGAAGTATAGGGCGTTTAGACATGGATTTAGGCCAAAAGAATTTCCAATAATATTTGAGGATAGGAGGGTGGGGGCCTCAAAGATGAATAAAAAAATAGTTTTAGAGGCTTTGTGGAGGGTGTGGAAATTTAGGAATTTTTCTATTTAAGGTGTTGCGCACCAGCTTTGTTTTTGTGTTAGTATAGTTGTATTATGAAAGTGTTTTCGGTATGTTTTATTTCGGTATTTTTTGGGTTTGTATTATCAAACTGTGCGCAGGCTGCCACAAATAAAACAGCAATTCTTATTGATAAAAAAAACAATAAACTTTTTATATCCAGTTTCGACAATGGAAATTACAAAATTCTAAAAACTTATCATGTGACACTTGGGCAGGTTAGGGGCGATAAGATTGAAGAGGGGGATCTTAAAACCCCGGAAGGTATTTATATTTTTGAAACAGAGCATAAGCCGCCCACATTAAAACCAAAATTTGGCGTATTGGCTTTGTATATGAATTACCCTAATGCGTACGACGTGCTTGCTGGGCGAACGGGTTCACAGATCATGCTTCACGCAACAAATGAACCCGAAAGACTAAAGAAAAATTTTGATAGCGAAGGCTGTGTTGTGGTTAAGAATGAGGAAATATTAGAAATCAGGCCTTACGTCAGTGTTGGTTTCACCCCTGCACTGATTTTTTCTGAATTCAATGATTCATATTTAAAGCCCAACGAAGAATATCATAAAATCAAAGAATTTTTTGATAGTTGGATAAAAGCTTGGGGTGAGAAAAATATTGATTCATACATGCAGCATTACCATAGTGATTTTAGGGCCAAGGGAATGAATTATTCCAGCTGGAAGGCTCACAAAGAGGGCTTGAATAAACGGTATAAAGACATAATAATTAATCCACGGGATGTTAGAATTTTCTGGCATCCAAAGCAAGCAATGATTAGTTTTATTCAGGATTACGAATCTAAAACAGAGGGCGGCCGGTCAGCTTTTAAATCTATGGGTACCAAGTTTTTGTATGTTGCAACTGATCTTGGCAAATACAAAATAATTGCAGAAGAGTATTCTAATAGTACATATTAAATCTGTTTTTTGTTTCTAAGAATAATTTTATATTTTAGATTAGAATCCTAAGCCATATTTAGTGTTGAAATAACTTTCAATATAGCCGCGGTTTGTGGCGTTAAGATTTGTGTCAAAGATAATGACTTCAGGAATATCTCCAACAAACGGCGATGTTGTTGGGGCGCCTCTTACGCCAATTGCAATTTTATGATTAAACGTATCTGTATTTGCCTGTGGTGCCCCCGTTCCGGTGCCATCTATATACAGCTCAATATTTGCTCCGTCCGCTATACCACAAATTGAATATGCTGTGTTTACAAGAATTGATGCGGCAGCTGCCGACACATCGGTGCCACCCCAGCCGGCACCATCCGCATCATAATTGAATGTCATTGATCCGTCTGCTCCGACAGTGAACATTAATTTATTGTCTGCATCTGAACCAAGTGGGCTTACTGCTGCAGCAAGATTGGTTGGTCTCATAACAAAGCAAATTGTAAATGCACTGCCAAGATTTACAGCGGCGGAAGTTATAAGGTGATCATCCGTTCCGGCGTCGCGCACACCCGGCTTATTATTTATCGAGGCCCCAACATCTTCTATCCATGTGGGTCTGTATCCAACGGTTCCTTGTGAAACATCATTTACACCTAAAAAGTCTGTCCAACCAGAACCAACGCTCTCTGTATCGGTATAAACGTTTTCGTCAGCAGGTTCAATTACACCATCAGCATCCATATCGTCAGCGGCAAGCCACATTACAACGTTTGTTGTAATCGCAGGAAGTGAGCCCAGCACTATAGTGTCATCTGTTGTTGTGGTTCCGTCGTCAACAGTTAAAGTTATTGTTGTTTTTCCTAATTTACCGGCAGCCGGTGTTACTGTTGCTGTGCAGTTAGGTGCCGCACCACCAAATACAACGTTCGCATTTGGTAAAAGTGTTGTGTCAGATGAAGTCATGCTTACATCACTGCCGCATGCAACTGCAGTTTCAACATCACTTATTGTAAATGCAATTTCTTTCGCGGTTTCCGTGTCTGTTGTTAGTGGTCCCACCGGTGTAATTGAAATTAATGGAGAATCGTTTTGGGTTGTTAAATCAAAAATTACTTGAACGGCAGCGGCACTATCTGCAGTGCCATCATAAGCTAGAAGCTTAAATGCATTAATATCGTCTCCGTTTACATTTGAAGCCCCTTGCCACCACCACGAATTTCCAACAGTCAGTGTATCATTTATGTTTACAACTGCAGAGCAGCCCGCATTTGAAAACAAACCGCCGGATGACAATTCGTTGTGTTTAAACTGAATGGCGTCACCATCGACATCCGCTTCGTCCGCTTTTGCGGCTAGATTTGCATAGGTGATTTCAATGCATTGGTCCTCGTTACCACTAAAATCAGAAATTGCAGTCATTGTCGGAATGTCGTTTTGTGCGGTTAAATCGACACTTACTTGAATTGCCGCCACACTGTATGATGCAGTGTCGTAGGCTTTAACGGTAAAGGCCGCGGTATCGTTCCCGTTTACATTTAGTGCACCCTTCCACCACCACGAATTACCGGTAGTTAACTTACCACCGGCGGCAACAGGAGTTGTGCATGCGTCTGAATACAGCGTGCCGGATGAAAGTGCCACAAGCTCGTATTGTAAGGTGTCGCCATCAACGTCGGCCTCATCGGCATTTGTTTCAAAATCAGCAAACGAAATAGGGATACAAGCATCTTCGTTTCCCGAAAAATCAGAAACAGAAGTCATTGTTGGAGCATCGTTAACGGAGGCTAAATCAAAATTAACCTGAACGGCGGCGGCACTCGTTGTGGTGCCATCAAAAGCAAGTAACGTAAAGGCCGCGGTATCGTCACCGTTATCGTTTAAGTCGCCCTTCCAGTACCAGGAATTACCTGTTGTTAATTTATCACCGACGGCAACAGGAGTCGTGCACGCGTCGGAATAAAGAGCACCAGACGATAAAGCAGCAAGCTGGTATTGTAAGGTGTCGCCATCGGTGTCGTTGGCATCAGATTTTGCATCTAAATTTGCATAAGTGATTTGTATACAATCATCTTCGTTACCTGCAAAATCAGAAACAGAAGTTAATGTTGGTGCATCGTTGTCGGCGGAAACATCAAATCTAACTTGTACGGCCGATGTGCTGTACGCCGTGGCGTCGTAAGCTCTGACCACAAACGCATTTATGTTGTCACCACTTGCGTTTGAAGCTCCTTGCCACCACCAGGAATTACCAGTTGTTAAAGTTGTACCCGTGTTGACTACAACTGTACAGCCCGCATTTGAATATAGGCCACCACTTGAAAGTGAATTGTGCTCAAACTGAATTGTATCGCCATCAACATCTGCGTCGTCGGCTTGTGCTGCGAGATCTGCGTAACTTACCTCATTACACGTGTCCTCGTTACCGCTAAAGTCAGTAATTGTTGTAAGTGTTGGAGCATCGTTAACCGCGGTTAGATCAACCCTAAGTTGAATTGCAGGAGCGCTGTATGCAGTTCCATCATATGCTCTAACTGTTATGGCGCTTGTGTTGTCACCGTTGTCGTCGGCGCCACCTTTCCAGTACCAGGAATTACCTGTTGTTAAAGTGGTGCCTGTGTTGACGACCACAGAGCAATCAGAGTCAGAATACAGTCCGCCAGAAGATAGCGTGTTGTGTTCAAATTGAATGGCGTCTCCGTCTGCGTCTGCTTCGTCTGCCTTAGTTTCAAGGTTTGCGTAAGTGATTTGAATACATTCATCCTCATTGCCCGAAAAATCAGTAATTGTTGTAAGTGTTGGAGCATCGTTTTGTGCGGCTAGATCAAATCTCACCGCTACTGGTGTGTCACTATAGAGTGCTGTGTCGTAAGCCTTTATTGTGAAGGCGCTTATGTTGGTTCCGCTCGTGTTGGTTGGTCCTTTCCAGTACCAGGTGTTGCCTGTTGTAAGTCTGTCACCAACCCCGACATCCAGCGTACATCCGGCATCCGTTGCAAGAGTTCCTTGTGTGAGCGCAATTAGCTCGTATTGTAAAGTATCCCCGTCAACATCCGCTTCATCTGCGTTGGTTTCTAAATCTGCAAATGAAATCGCTATACACTCATCTTCGTTTCCGGAAAAATCTGAAATAGTTGTAAGTGTTGGAGCGTCGTTTACATTTGTTAAATCAAAATTAACCTGAACAGCGGGCGAGCTTGAAGAATGACCGTCGTAGGCTTTCAGCGTGAAAGCGTTTATGTCGTTGGACTGCGCGTTTGTGGCACCTTTCCAATACCAGCTTTCATCGCTTGATAACCTGTCGCCAGAGCTTACCGCTGTTGTGCAGGTGTTTTCTGTTGCAAGCGTTCCTGACGATAAGGTTACAAATTCAAATTGAATTGTGTCGCCTTCTTCGTCTGCTTCGTCGGCCTGTGCTTTTAGGCTGGTGTAACTTATCTCAATACAGGTGTCCTCGTTACCGCTAAAATCAGTAATAGTTGTAAGTGTTGGAGCATCGTTCATTATGGTTATATCAAATTTCACCTGAACGGCAGAGGCGCTGTAGGCTGTTCCGTCAAAGGCCCTTAGTTTAAATGCTGAAATATCGTTTCCGTAAACCGATGTTGCGGGTTTCCAGTACCAGGTGCTTCCTGCAGATAAAGCAGTACCCGTGTTTACAACGACAGTACAATCAGAGTCTGAATACAAACCACCGCTTGATAGTTCATTGTGCTCAAATTGAATTACATCGCCGTCAACGTCCGCTTCGTTAGCAAAAGACGCAAGTGTTGTGTAACTGACAGGAATGCAGGCATCTTCTGGGCCCGAAAAATCAGAAACATACGTCATTGTTGGAGCATCATTTGAAGGAGTTAAATCAAAACTTACTTGCACGGGGTTTGCACTTGTTGTGGTTCCGTCAAAAGCTTTAAGTGTGAACGCTTCAATATCATCGCCGCTTGCGTTTGCGACACCTTTCCAGTACCAAGAATTTCCAGTAGTAAGCTTTGCGCCGACGCTAACGGCGGTTGTACAAGCGTCGTTGGAGGCCAACGTTCCTGCTGATAGCTCTATAAGCTGAAATTGGATAACGTCTCCGTCATCAATATCTGCTTCATCCGCTTGTGTTACAAGATCCGCGTAACTTACCTCAATGCACGCATCCTCGGTGCCACTAAAATCAGTAATTGTGGTCATCGTGGGGGCGTCGTTACCTGCAACCAAATCAAAATTTACTTGAACTGCTACGGCGCTTGAAACAGTTCCGTCAAATACTTTTAAGGTGAAAGCATTAATGTCATCACCGCTTATATTTGCGGCTCCTTTCCAATACCACATTTCACCTGTTGATAATTTATCACCGGCTACAACTGCCACAGAACAATCAGAGTCTGAAGCAAAAGTTCCAGAAGATGTGGCTACGGCTTCAAATTTTAAAGTGTCAGAGTCTGCATCGGTTTCATTTGCTTTTGCAGCAAGTGTTGCGTATCCAACCTCATGGCATGTGTCTTCGGTCCCTGTAAAATCAGTAATCGTTGTAAACAAAGGAGTGTCGTTTACGTTTGTTAAATCGAAACTTACCTGAACAGACTGACCGCTATAAAGCGCACCATCAAAAGCCTTCACGTTGAAAGCAGCAACATCGTTTCCAAATATATCAGTAGCGCCCTTCCACCACCAGGAGTTGCCTGTTGTGAGGTAATCTCCTGGGTTGACTGGTGTGGCGCAAGTACCCTCGCTTGCAAGAGTGCCTGCTGTTAAAGAAACAAGTGTAAATTGAAGGTCTCCTGGGTCAACATCATCAACGTCAGATTGTGCAACCATATCATCGTAGCTCACCTCAATACAGGTATCCTCATTTCCAGAAAAATTAGTTATTTCCGACAACGATGGCCCGTCGTTAACGGCTGTCACGGTAACAATAAAGCCGCGCTCCGCGGCACTAACGCCATCATTTACCGTAATGGTTGCAATTGATTCACCATATTTATCAGAAGCGGGTGTAATTGAAATTGTGCAAGTTGTATCCGATTGGCCTAGCTCAGCACTTCCTTCTGGAAAAAGAGTTTCATTTGAAAACGTAACAGTAATTTGATTATCGTTTGTGCACGATATTGTGGTCGCGCCACCGCTTACGGTGTAGGTTACTTCTTTGGTGTTGTCCTCAAGGAACGTGGCGTCACCAACGTAGGAAATCAATATCGAATTATCTACAGCGTTTGGATCGGTATTTGCCTCATTTGCCACATCGTTTCTTGGCACATCCTCGCCGCCATTTTTACAAGAAGCGAATGCCAAACAAAAGAAGACAATAAAAGTTAATTTTCTTAACAAACGTTCCACTCTCATTACTGTTTTTCATTGTAGCACTTAAAATTATTAAAGAAAGAGAGTCGAGTGTGACACATATCTAAAAAAAACCTA
>CAZQUK010000095.1:0-1347 GCA_964596435.1 uncultured Oligoflexia bacterium | reverse complement strand
ACAGAGGGTTGTGGTGATCCCAAAAGATTTTTAAATATTCTTAACAATACAGATAAAGTACTGTTATATTAGTAAGTTGGTGGGGGCCCTTGAATCAAAAGTAAATTTGTCAAACATTACGACAAACCGTGTCATAATTTCATGGTTTTTATCACAACGAGATTAGTACAATATATTATTATTAATTTAATCAAATAGTTATGTGAATTTGTGATTGTTGGCACTCAAGTTGCTTTGAAGCCCTGTGGAGGTAAGAGTTATGATAAGCGCAATATATGCTGTTGGGATAATTGTGTGTTTTATGGTGTTCGGGGTTATTTAATAAACCTATTAAGGACAGGCATCCAGCCTTCGTCCGACTGAGACCATCCATGGGTCGGAACCTTAATAGGTTTATTAAATAACCCGCAAGGACCAAGCCACCGGGGGCTTTTTATCGTCGAGGCCAAAGCCCCATTTTTTTCCGAACATAGCCCCCCCCGTCAAGATCGTCTGAGTCCAATCTCAGTGCCTTATGTTTTTTAACATCTTAGAATAAAAAGGTTTTTATTCTGGGTTTGATTGTTAAAATAAAGCATGTCGCAAGCTCTTAGCCAAAAAAAGGCTGAACTAAAATTCACTAGGCTTTCAAATAATTCACACCCAGAAACGCTAAATGTACTCAAAAGTGGTTTAGCAAACGGGGTTGCCCCCGGGTTTGTTGCGGGTTTTTGGAGTGAAAAAGATGGCAATGAAGCAAAAATAATATCTGTAGGAAAACTTAGTCTTGGTGCTGACACACAAAACGTTAATGTCGATACTGTTTTTGATGTAGCATCGCTCACCAAAATATTTGCTACCGCCCCACTGGTAGCACTTCTAATTGAACAGAAAAAAATAAATTGGGATACGCCTATTAGTAAAATAATAACTGAGTATCCGCATAAAAATATTCGAATTAACCATCTTCTTTCCCACACCTCTGGTCTTCCTGCATGGAAACCATATTTTGAAACAATTCGCACGCGGGCAGAAAAAACGTTGTTATATAAGGTCTCCATAAATGAACGGCAAAATTGGATGCGCAAACTTGTTATTAATACACAACCCGAAAAGTCACCAGGAGTAGCTTCTGTTTATTCAGATGTTTCGTTTTTATTGTTGGGGTTTGTGATTGAGCAAATAACAAAAATGCCACTTGATAAAGCAGCTGCGAAACTTCTTTGGGGCAAAATGGGTCTTAAAAATTCCAGGTTTTACAGAGTGAATAAATGTGTTCGCAGTACGGTGACAAAAAATATTGCAGCAACCGAAGATTGTGCTTGGCGGGGCGGAGTTTTACAGGGACAGGTTCACGACGACAATTGC
>CAZQUK010000094.1:0-10860 GCA_964596435.1 uncultured Oligoflexia bacterium | reverse complement strand
AATAATGCATTTTTAAAATATTTTAATCTTTTAACAAAAAATAAGCATTCAAAGCCTAATCAAATAGATTTCACAAAACTATTCCAGCATATTCCTGGTAATTATTTAAATGAAAAAGAAATTCGCAATTTTTTTGATCTTGAAGGAAATGAATGTATTAAGAATTACGATAATCTTGATTTTGGTAATAAAAGAATTGCTGTACTTCGCCTATGGAAACAGGGAGCCACTCCAATTAACGAACTGGTTCTTGCCAAACTAAGAGAAAACGCACCCAAACCCATAAAATTTGTAATCTCAGTTTCAAAAGAAAAGCCAATTAAAACCCATTATTATCTGGAAAACAAAATTAAACAAATTGAAATATCTGATTCTTCAATTTCAGACATTGAATATGAAAACACAGCAAACACCATTAAAGATATTAATATTAATGGAGATAGCTTATTTAATTTAGAGTTTTTAATAATAATTGAACGATTATGCGAAAAAGAAATAAAACAAGACATAGAATTGATTAAAAACTCACTCGCTCCTCTTGGTGAGATAATAATAGAAACATATGGATGCTCAAGATCTTATACTGCAAGTCGCGCGGGAGGGGGTCAACACTTTACCTTTTTAGAAACAGAAAAAATAACCCCGTTTTATTTCCCCACCCTACTGCGAGGAGAAGCACTAAAAAACATAATTAAACCATATGAGTTAATGTGTCACAGATTAGACGGTTCTCCTGCTTTTTTTGATCTTTTTGCAAAATATCACACAGCTCACAACATTATTATTAACGGAAGCACAGGATCAGGTAAAAGTGTCTTTGCAAATTTAATCGGAAAAGCACTTCTTAATGACTCGAATAATTATATGGTTAAAGTTGATGTGGGCGGATCATATGAAAATGAGTGTGAGCTTAATAATGGAAAATCAATTTCTTTTTCTCTAAATTCTCAATCCGGAGTTAATCCATTTGTACATCTTAATAAGACAAACAGCAACAACGACACGGTTTCAATTGTGTCAGAGTTTTTATTTAATCTTATAAAAGAAAATAATGAGCAATCAATTACAAAAGAGCTTAGGTATGAAATTGAAAGATCAATAAAAGCATACATTGGAAAAAAACCGGAAGACCCAAGTATTGATAACTTTTTAAGTACAACAAAAGACATACCAAGAAAAAATCTATTAAAGAGATGGGCAACAGGAGGGGTTTTTGAAAATGCACTTAAAGCCTCAGGCGATAACTTAAATCAAATAGACAGATACACTTATTTTAACTTTAAGCATATCCATAGCGCGGCAAATGAGGATTACTCATCTGGTATTATGGCGGCTGTGATTGCAGAAACAAATCTAAAAGCCCTTGGTCTAAAGCAAGACTCAAGAATGATCTTTTTTTGTGACGAGGTGCCGTTTTTTATTAAAAAAAACGGAAGTTTTTTTAAGTTAACCACGGCTAACTTTAGAAAATACGGCCATTCAAAAATATTAATTGCCCAAAGTATTAATGATTTTGAACTCACATCAAGTTCAAATAACGCTGATTACGGAATTATTAATAATTCCCCGATAAGGTTTTTGTTTCAAATAGATGGAGATGAGTTTGATTTTGGTCAAATACTGGGAATTACAAATGACGATATAAGCAAAATTAAAAATCTTAATAGATCACAAGACTATAAAGAATGTGTGCTCATAGACAATAGTGGATCTAAGACTTTAAGAATCAAGTTAACTAAAGATGAATATTGGAACACAACAACAAGCAAACCCGATAAAGATAAATTATTGAGATTAAGATCCCTACTCCCAGAATTAAGCTTAAAGGAGGCCATAAATTGTTTAAGCCATGGTTTATCCTCACTATAGGCATGATTTTATCAATTAATAATTATGCATTAGCCTTTGACCCTATTTCAATTACAGCAATGCTTGGGGCTGGTGTGAACACATTAAGCTCAATTAATGACATTAAAGAAGACACTCAAGAATTATCTGATGGGATTTTCGCGCTTGAAGATCTATTTCGTGAATTAGATGAGACTCAAGAAATTGATGATGGATCAAAAGAGGTTATAAGTAGACTAAAAACCATAGAAAACCTTTCACATGAGCTGGGGCTTACAGAAAGCGAAATACTATATCTACTTGAATATGAGCCAACGCGCCTTGCAGACGGAATTCGTGCTCTTACGCGCACCCTAAAATCAACAAAGCGCCTTTTTAATACTTTCGGATTTAGCAAAAAAGGTCGGGCCGCGTCATCGGTTTATACAACAAAACTTCAAACTGATCAGCTTATTACACAAAACCAAATTTTAAATGAATACCGAAAAGACAAACTTGATAGGAAAATCTCGGCTTTATCCCGCGACATTAACTGGAACAAATTTATAAAAGACGGAAGAAAAGAAATCAATAAATCAGGATCTAAATCCCTATCAACAGGTCTCATTACATTTCCAAAATCCAATGACTTTGTTAAAAGCGCCTTAAAACTCTCACAAAATATTAAGCCATTTTTATTATCGTTAGTTTTACTGGTTTTTTTATGCCGTTTGATTTATTTCCAATTTACCCTATCTGACGCATATAAATATAAAGATTTATTTTTAGATACATTAAGCTGCTTTTTTTTAATCCTAGTGTTTCCAACCGTCATTAATCTAATAATTAATTTTTCAACAAGCTTATCAGATTCTTTAATGAGCGAATCTTATTTTAGAACAATAAAGACCTCATTTGTAAAAAAAGACCCGATTTTTCACTGGTATACTCTTTCTCCCGCAGAACAAATATACTTTGTTTGTGAGAGCATCAAAACTCACTTGTTTTTTCCAACAATCTCTTGGGTTTTTAATATAGGCCTTGCCTTATTAATCACCTGTGGACCAATCATAATTTTCTCATCAACAATGCTTAATTTCTCCATAGGAATTAAGGCATATCTTGCAGCACTTATTCTTTTATCACTTTGGCCTTTTTTATGGAACTCAATTTCCCTATTATCAGAGCAAATAATAAAAACAGATTATAATTTTAAAAACACTATTGGATCCTTAATTATATGGATTATACAAATTCTCTCCCCTCTTTTCATACTTAAATTATTAAGTGGCGCCTCTATTTTAAACCTTCAAAACTTACCAACAAACCCACTTAGCGGAAATGTTGCCCGCGGGGTCAAAAAATTAGGAAAGTTTTATAAAGACGCAAAAGCGGAATCAAACCCTAAACCCAAAAAAAACTTTAGCTCTAGAAATAAAAGCTGGAGCAAATCATGATTATTTTAGATAAACTTAGACTTCCAGTAATAAAAATATATTATTTGAAAATTATACTTTTTTCAGTGGTTCTTTTGTGGGCACTTGTTTGCTCAACTCTACTAATTCTTAATAGACCCAAAATTATTTTAATTAGTATAAACGACCAGGGTGCTAGAGTAATATCTAATGATAACTCTCAGAGCCTAAAACACGAAAAGCTCTCTTTTCTAAAACGCTTCCTTTTTCTTTCTTATAATTACGACTCGATTAATTACCACAGCAAGATTTCTGCTGCTGGCGACTTGATGTCAAACACACTTTGGAAAGATAAAGAAAAAGAATACAAAAGCATTTTTAATAAATTGAAAAATACAAACCTAAATCAAACAGCACAAGTTGATGACATTAGAGAAATTGATAATGAATCATATGACGCATATCTTTCAATAAAGATCACAACAAGACTTAATGAAGTAAACATTAAATATAAAATTTCATTAAAAATAAACAAGCATACACGAACAATTGATAATCCATTTGCATGGGAGGTAATAAACTATAATGAAGAACAAAAAAGTTAATTTAATATTATTAATCTTTTGTGCCCTGCACTCCTTTTATGCAACAGCCTCTGTTAAGAGAATTTCGGCTAAAATATCAGATCTTTCAAAAGTTGACAGGGTTTTCATCTCCCCGGGGCTTGCTAGTGTTGTAATATTTCCAAAACCTATAACAGAAGTTAAACTAGGAAACCCTGATTTAATTAAGGCCACAATTTCTAAAACCTTGCCCTCAGAAATGACACTTTTAATCAATAAAGATTTAAAATCCCCAACTAATATAATTGTAAGATGTGGGAGCCGTAACTATGTTTTTGACGTCTTTCCCACTCAAAATATACATCAAGACATTGTGAAGGTTATGGCTTCATTTGGCGGGCCCGAATTTGAAGATAATCAGATAAAACTTATTGATTCTTCTGAAAAGACAAGCAATCAAATGAAAAATAAAACCCTTATTGATTCAAGTGACCACAAATGACTAAAGCCACATTAATTATTATGATATTCCTCTACCCCACTATTGCCATTACAAGTACCTATATGGGTAAATCTTTGTGCTCATACGGAGAATGTGAATTTAAGGCAAACAAACAAATCATTAGAGATAAAATAAAAACCAAAAGAGCTTCAACAATACAAACAAAAAAGGCAAAATATGAATCAAATCTTCCCCTTGAGTACACAAATCAGATCAGACTTAGCAAACAATTAGATATTTCATCCCACATTATTACGCCTAAAGAAATAACAGGAGCCGTATTAAATGAGATTAGATCCGGGGATATTTTAAATGCCATAATCACCCAATCCATTAAAGCTTCCCCTTCAGTACCGACACCAATCAGGGCGCGTGTGATTTCAAAAACACTTTATAACGCATTCTTTTTAGGTAGTGCCACACTTGATCGTGAGCTTAAAAGAATACTAATAAGTTTTAATAAAATTCGATTACCAAGTAGCAGCATAACTTATGAAGTTAAAGCTGATGTTTTATCACCAAGCGGGCAAGTTGGTCTTGAAGGTGAGTATAATTCCAATGAAGGATTGTACTTTGCTGGAGAATTATTATCAGCAGGAGCTGCAGGATATACAGACGCCACCATAAATAGGCAGCAAACAATATTTGGCAATTATGTTGAGGAACCATCGGTTGAATCTGCTGCAAAAAAAGGAGCAGTATCAGCGCTTTCTAAGTCAACTGAACGCTTTGCAGAAAAAGCAAGAGCAGCGCCAGAGTATACAGAAATTGAGGGAGGGAAAATTATTCAAATAATTATTGAGAGTAATCCGAGGGAAGAGGTGAATCAGTGATCAGGCAAGGAATGAATTTCAGTTGGCAGTCGCCTGTCGTCGGGCAGGCAGTACAGTTTACAGTGATCAGTCAGTTTCAGTTTTAAGAAAGGGAGAGTGAAATGACGAAGAAAATTACACTAATTTTGGTTTCGAAAATATATACGATTCGTGGGAAAAGAGTGATGCTTGATCGAGATCTGGCATTACTTTATGGAGTTGAAACCAAGAGATTAAATGAGGTTGTAAAAAGAAATAAAAAAAGATTTCCAGAAGACTTTTGCTTTCAGTTAAATCTTAATGATTACAAAATGGTTACAAACTTGAAGTCGCAATTTGCGACTTCAAATTGGGGTGGCCGCAGAAAGCCAATTCATGCCTTTACAGAACATGGAATTGCAATGCTTTCAGGTGTTTTAAATAGCGAGCGCGCTATTGAAGTTAATATCGCAATTATCAGGGAATTTATTAAATTAAGGCGAATGATGATTTCTTATGAAGAGTTATCTCGAAAGTTGCACAATATGGAAAATAAATATGATGGCAGCTTCAAGGTTGTTTTTGAAGCAATAAAGGGGCTGATGTCAGAGAGGGAAATACCAAGAAAGAAAATAGTTGGGTTATTAAGGGAAAAGAAAAAATGAGGGAGAAGAAATTCAGTTGGCAGGTAAAGGCAGCAGTCGGCAGGACAGTTACAGTGACAGTCCGATGTCAGTTTCAGTTTTATGTGGGGAATAAATGAAGATAACAATTAACAAAAGGAGAAAAGAAAAATGGCAATGAAAATAAATGTTAACAAAAAAATGGAAGAGAAACTCATGCAAATTCAAGGTGAGATAATAAAAAGAGGAGCTAAAGGATTTAATATTAATGATCTAATCTCAAGAGCACTTGAGAACACTAAAGACTCGTTTTGGTTTGAGGAAATAGATAAAAACACACCAATTGAATACAAAATAAAAGAGGCACTTAATGATCCAAAAAAAAGGAATGAGTTAATTCATATTGTTAGCAAAAAAAACCGCAAAAAAAGGGGAAACTGTGACACTACGAGCAACTAATCTCACAACAAGAGATATTAATATTTTATCCTTTTTATCTGATCAAGGCGTTGCTACTTTTGATCAAATAAGAAACGGCTACTTTGAAAGCAAAGTTAGCTGTTATAAAAGATTATCAATATTAAAAAACTATGGTCTCATTCGCTCAGAGTGCATAAAGATTGGTATTAAAAAAAACAACAAAATCTATCTACTTTCAGAGACACTTGGGTTTAACTCAATCACCGAGAGGCACATGATCAAGCACCAAATGGAGCTTAACAAGGTGTATCTTTATCTAAAACACTCACTTTTTGAAGCTATCTTTATTAATGATCCTAAAATTAAAATAAGAAACAAAAGATATGGAATCACAAGTGATGTTATTCCTGATATTGAAATAATTCAAGATAATATAAAAATCGCAATTGAGGTTGAAAGATACAAAAAAACAAAAAACGAATATTTAACAAGATTTTTATATTACAACAAATCAGATTATACGCATATCATTTATTACTTTGAATTTGATAAAGAGTACTTAACCGTAAGCCAGCTTGCAAAATCATTTAAGAAGATTGTGTTCTCATCAATTATTAACCCAAAATCCGTTTATTCAAATCTTTTAGGTTTTATTAATATAAAGGAGTATTTGAAATTATGAAAAAAGATGACATATATGCTGAAGGTGTAATCACCCTTTTTGTTGTTTGTATTGTTTTATTATTCTTAACAGCACTTCTTGGGGGCGTTATAGCCTATACGCTTGTTAAAAATAGAAGCTATGGACTAAGAAGCAACGAAAAGATTAAAGTACTTTTAGTTTCATTGGTATTAATCACCATTTTTACTTCAACCTATTTTATACTTTTTTTCTTTTTTAAGAATATTTATTCGATGCTCATTTTTAATGTGGTTCCGGTAAATGTTTTAATCCCTTTTTTGGCCCTAGAAGTGGTTATTTTTACTTTGTCTTTTTTTGTATTTCTATTAGTCTTTCAAAAAAGAAAGCTATCAGAAAAAATAACACTAATTGATATTTATAAAAAAAGAATTAAGGATTTTACTAATTATAAAAAAGCTCTTTATTCCCCTACCCTACCGATAGGAGTTGACGTTAGAAACGGCCAACCTGTGTTTATTTCAAACTCAAAACGAACACACCAGATGATTGTTGTCGGTGCCACAGGAGGTGGCAAAACAACCTTAATGAAAACCATGATCAAGCATGCAATTATTAACAATATCCCTTCTGTAGTAATTGATCCTAAGGGGGATATGGATACTATTAAGGAATTAAACGAGTTTTCTAAAACACTAGGGAAAGAAAACACAATTGAAGTGTTCTCTTTATCAAATATAAAAGAAAGCTTTTATTATAACCCCATTAAATATGGTGATTCATCCTCAAGAAAAGACCGCCTTATGGCCTCCCTTAACTGGAGTGAATCATATTATAATAACCTTGCGGCAAAGTATTTATCTGTAATTTTTCCAATTCTTGAAATCATAAATGAAACGCCAACTTTAGATAAAATTAATATGTGCCTTGTTGACCCCACGCTGCAGCAAAGGATTAGAAGCGCTTTGGTTGAAAAACTAAACGCTGGAAAAATAGCTGCGCGCACACTTGAGCAATTTCAAGAAGTGGTTAGTATATCTAAAAAAGAGCTATCCGGTCTTGAAGCGCAGTTAAACATACTTAATAACCCTCGCTTTGGACATTTATTATCCCCTACTCCAAATGAAAAAAGAGAAATCGATTTTTATCACACCTTAAAAGAGCACAAGATAGCCTATTTTCAATTAAATACACTTGGGTATGGGGATTCGGCCCGCAGACTGGGAAGAATGATTTTAGAGGACATTAAATCACTTTCAAATGATATTTATACTGGGAAAGTTAAAAGACCTGAGTTTTTTGGAGTTTATGTTGATGAGTTTGGAGCATTTGCATCAACTGAGTTTATAGAATTTCTAAAACAAGCACGGGGCGCTAATTTTGGTTTGCATCTTTTTTGCCAGGGACTTGAAGATTTAGATGCTGTGAGTACCGAGTTTAGAAGGCAATGTATATCAAATCCGCTAACAAAAATAATCTTTCGCCAAGACGATACAAAATCTGTTGAGGAGCTTGCGGGATTAGTGGGAACTGAACCCGCAATCGAACAGTCACATCAGGTGAAGCGAGGACTTTTTGGCACTTATCATACCGGGCTTGGAAACGAACGAACAACCCGGCAAATGAGAATAGAGCATGATGTATTTAAAAGGTTAACTGTTGGAAAGTGTATATTGATTGAGAAGAGTCCATCGAGGGAGAGAGTGATTGAGACGTGGAGTGGAGGGGGATGAAGATTTAGGCGGTAGGTGAAGTTGGCAGGCAGCAGAAGCAGTACAGTTGTCAGTTCAGCTCCAGTCAAATTCAGTTTACAGTGAGGAAAAAAATGAAATTCCCGACAGCCACCTACGTGTCCGTTCAGGCGGCTTTTTTTATATCCTATTCACCATTTAGGGTGAAGAACCACGCCTACTAACAGTCCTCAAACAGATTTAGGTTTATTTTCAAATATGTTTAGTAAGAGTTAAAATTTGAAAAATATTTTGATTTAAGGTTTAGGAGCGCAAGAGTAAGCTCCATCTGCTGGCGTGCCAGGAATTTTACACTCATAAGTATCACCAAAGTCCTTAAATAATTTAAAATATATCATTTGAAATGGATTATAGATTGAATATACACACATAACTTTATGAGTGGTTGTCCACAAGTTAACTATTGTATTAGTTGCAGAGGGTGGATCTTTTATGAAATTTATGTTGCTCAATGCATCTGTGGTCCATCCCTCGTTGTTGATAAGATTTAAAGCTTGAGCGCGTGTAAGTGTTTTGGGGCAAACACCTTCAACTTTAACTACTTCCGTAGTCTCAATATTTTGGTTATAGTCAACCTTCTATGCTTTTAATAACAAAAGATCCTGAATTGGAAAAAGTATTAACAAGCGCAAGCCTTTGATTCGAAATATCTTTAAACAAAACGGGAGTAAATTGAATATCATTTTTATTATAGCTATTATAGTGGCATTTTAAGAGTTCTTTTTGCTCATATTTACTTGTAATTTTATTCCAATTGTAATCATACGTGTGATATCCAAAATCCAAATTAAATGTATTTTCAACGGAATTAGCGCCCTCTTCCAACCATAACTGTTTTTGCTTATCAACATGCAAAAGCACCGTCCAACCGCTATCTATTAATGGTTTTCTCCAGTTGGGGATTATGTTTATTGATTCTGGACACTGTATTACTTCAAAAGTATCAGCCATGACTGTTTTTTCAGTAAGCGCAAAACAGATCATTAATAATGATGTAATGAACATTTTCTTCAACATACGTTCCCCCTAAAATTTAATTTGGCATAATTGCCTTATAATCTTAATATGGAACATAATTCCTTTTTTCGTAATGTGTAAAGATTGACACGCCACTAGAATTATCTTTAATGATTTTAGTGGGTTTTGGGAGGGAAGAGGGAAGAATGTTAAGAGGGGAAAAAATTCAGTTATCTGGTATCATGGTATCGGTTATCAGGGCGGGGATCAGGGGTCAGGGCTGGGATCAGTTACAGTCAGTTTTCAGTTTACAGTTTTTAAATCCCCGACTACCGACAAGCCGCCAACCAACGGCGTTTTCCGATTTCGTACCCGTTTATCCGTTTAAGAAAATAAGGAAGTTTCTGATCAGGTTGCAGTCATAGGTGATGTCTCAAATTGGTGAATAAGATTTAAGAAGAACTTTATCCTGTTTTTTTTAATCTTTGGAATCCTTCAATTATGAACATACGCATGAGGATTTGATAAGGGATTCCCCGAGTTTTTGCTTCTTTTTTAAGATCCTCAACAAAACGTGGATCAAGAGCTACTGATGTTGGAACTTTTTTAGGTTCTCCCGCTTCGGCCCTTGCCTTTTTTAATCCATTTTTAAGGGCATTCCAGTCTGTCTTAAAAGATTTTTCGTAACCTTTTTTATTCTTTACGTAACGCGCCATAATTTTTCCTTTCCGACCTACTCATTGGTCTGGCTGAAATAACTCTTATTCTTCCCTCTCGTATAGTAAAACAGATGGAGAGTAATTTACCCGATAAGTCCATACCCAAAACACCGAACCTGGGTTCGTTAGTTTGAGGAGATATTTGGATACCAAGAGGTACCAGATAATCTCTATTATAAAAAAGCTGCTCGGCATTAGTCGTTTCGATTTTATGTTTTTGTACGCTTTTTGATAAATTTCCCTCATCCCAATCGAACTCAAAATCTCTTTGCTGGAAAAGCCATCTTGCAAGCCAAGCTACAAATTCAAAACTAGCCATATTCTTATATAGTGTATAACACTATATAAGAAAAAACAAGCCGGACCACAAAAAACCTTGTGTGTTTCCACAATACAGTAAAATTAAAGGTAATTTCTTGTGTTTTTTTTTGGAGGGGAGGGAAATTTAGGTGGCAGGTAAATGGCAACAGTTATCTGGTATCACGGTATCGGGGATCAGGTAAGAATCGATCTAAAGATCGCTCCTACTACGCTTTGTTTTTTACATAGTATCAAGAAGCGAGTTAAAACCCGCTCGGATTCCGTTTGGATTTCAACTTGTTGTTTTCAATCCAAACTCATCCACGCGCTTTGATCAAAAAAATTCATTCCT
>CAZQUK010000093.1:639-10886 GCA_964596435.1 uncultured Oligoflexia bacterium | reverse complement strand
AACAATATAAAGACCTTCCTATTGCAATTAATAATTACAAATCAAGTTGTATTACAAATAATACAGAAACCAAATATATAAAGACATTCCCAACTTTTATTATGGAATGGCAAGACTGGCTTGACCCTAAAACAGGAAAATCAAATATTAAACTTGCACCCACAATTACAGCACTTCCAAATAATAACGACGAAATTGATAAATCCATTAGAGCCGTCTTAGGAGAAAATAAATAATGAACAATAATCCATTTGAATTTATTGACGACATTGAGCCTAGAGCAAAAGAAGAACTAATTAATCCACCAAAAGGAATTACTCTCAGTTGGTGGCAAGAATTTAATGAATTATTTGGCGGGTTACGACTCCACGAACTAACAATTCAAACGGCTTCAACAGGTTCAGGTAAGACGACCTTTGCGGCTAATATAATATGCCAAGGGCTACTTGCTGGAATTGGGTCATATATATGTTCTGCCGAAATTGGAAACGTAATGTTTGTTCTTGCAATGTATTCCGCGTTTGAGCGCAAAGATTATGTGCTTGGCGATAGATTTGATAAAAATATCGTGAATGACTTGATACTACGCTATCAGCCGATACTGCGGTCAAACAGACTTGTATTTAGTCGAAACGACGACCGGATAAATCCCAAAACACTCATTGAAGAGATTGAAAAAGCACAGAAAGATTTTGGAATTAAATTAGTTATACTTGATAATCTTCAGTTTTTTACACTGATAGAGAATTTTAAAAATGAACGACAAGTAATGGATGAAACCATCCGAGATTTTACTCGTTTTGTTCGCAAAACGCCTGTTCACTGCTTTTTAATTGTGCATCCAAGAAAGGGCGGTGGAGGCCATATCGTGAGTGAAGAGGACTTCAAAGGTTCCTCAACCATATATCAGGAAGCAAGTAATGCAATCGCACTAAATAAACTGACAAATGACTTTTTAAAACAAAATCCTACTTTTAGTTGTTCAGATAGAGAACTTATCATTTTCAAAAATAGGCGTAGAGGAAGAAACGCGGGAAAATCTGTTTATTTTGGCTTTGAGGAAGGGCGATATACTGAGAAAAGATGTGAGGTAGAAGATTTATGCTAAATATTATTATTGAACGCACAAATCAGAAAATACCGTTTGGTATGCATACCTTTTATGAAAAATTCAAACCCAATCCTTTAATAACTTCTATCGACCACCTTAAAGACGCATGGGAAGTTGGTGACAAAAAAACAATTGAGTTGGCGGGGCTTATTTATGAATCAAAAATAAATGGGCTTATTGAAATATTTTTAAAATGGATAGCTTTTCAAGGAGAGAAACAAAAACCTGACTGGGTAGATTGTTTTCAAATTGAATCATGCTATCTTAATCGTTCTGATATACTTTGTGATAACTGTAAAAAATCTGCTTTAGATTCAAATATTCTTCAATTGTCTACAGCTTATGAAAAAGACAAATATGGAGTTTTAACAAAACGAATTTCTTGTTTTTGCAATAAGTGTTTACCCAAACAAAGGAAAGATTAAATAAAATGTATTTTTGGTTTGCTGCTCTAAGAAGCGAGGAGCGGACGATTTAACTTGAACTGGAAGGAAAGACAGAATGAATTTTGGATAACCCTATAAAAAACGAGAACTTCAAAGCATTATTAAATCTTATTGTAGATGTTTTGACTGAAAATGAACTTATTGTGTATAAAGACAACCCAAGCAAAGAGGTTTTAGAAAATGCCAACACAAAAGATAGAACTAATAAAATCGGACAACAACCAACATGATGATTCAAAAGACATAGTTTTTGCTGCTGCCTATGCCCGTTATAGCACAAAAGGAAACAGTCCCTACAGCGCAGATGAACAAATACAAAGAATACGACACCACCTAGAACAAGGTAAAATAAAATCAAAACTATATCCAAATGCTAAAATCATACTTGATGACAAATGGATTATTAAAGATGAGGCAAAGTCTGGACGCGTTACAAGAGAAGGTTATGAACTGATAAAATCAGGAATAGCCACAAAAGCATTTGAACTTCTCATAATGGATGACTTATCACGCATGACCAGAGATATGGGAGATTGTATTGACCTTTACGAAGAACTTATTTTTCATGATGTTGAAGGTTATTCTTTATCTGATAGAATCAGCACTACCGAACCTCATACAAAAGATTTGTTTGTTTTCAAAAGTTATGCAAACGAACAATTATGGAAAAATACATCTAAAAGCACAATGCGAGGACACGAAGTTAGAGTATTAAGTGGTTTTTCTACTGGAAATAACCCTTATGGATATTATTCAGAACCAACAAAAAGAACTATCATTAAAGGTCGAGAAGTTCCTTCTCACTTTGCTATAAAAATTGACTATGAAAAAGCACAAATAATAAATAAAATATGGCAGATGTATGTGGATGGTTTTGGCTGTAGAAGTATTGCAAAAGCACTAAACAACGAAAACGTACCACCCCCTTCTGGAAGAGGGCGAAGAGGAAAGGATGCCCAAAGGTGGGGTGAAAGACAAATTTGGGCAATTCTTAATCAGGACAAATATATTGGAATATCAAAATATAGACAGACTAAAATGGTTAAAAATCCCAAGACAAATAAATTAACAAAAAAACCCCGGCCAAAAAGTGAATGGCTAGTTACAAAAAGAAAAGATTTAAGAATCATCCCACCTGAACTTGAAAAACAAGTTAATAAAATAAAAGAAAATATTAAAAAAACTAGAGAAAAGGCTCAAACCAAGGAAGAACGTATTTTTAGTGGCAGAGGAAAACCAACTTCTCATCTTTTTATAGGCACAATGAAATGTGGTCTTTGTGGGGCTACTTTTGCACTCCTTTCTGGTAAAAGCGGGGGGTATGTTGGATGCCCAAATGCACATAGACAAAATTTAACAAAATGCTCAAACAAAAGACTTGTCCGAATGTCTTTAGTTGAAAATAATTTGATTGATGAATTAAAAACCAGAATGGATGCCACCGAAACGTGGCAATACCTTGCAAAACGCTATAACGAATAAATGACTAAAAAAACTACAAATCTACCCACCCAACTCGAACAAATTGATAAACAAATACAAGAACACGAAAAAGCAGTTTCAAATTACGACAAATTTATCCGTGAAGGACATTGTTCAAAAACAATTGCAGAAAACCTTGCCGTTGCCGAGAAAAAACTAAACGCCTTAAAAATTGAACACTATTACTTAAAAAGTAAGGTGGAAAATAAAGTTTATGTCACTCCCTCTGCAATAAAGAATAAAATGACATCATTAGGAGATATTCTGAGTAAAAAACTCGTAGAAGCAAACCAAATTCTTAAAAATATCTTCCCTGAAAAAATAAAAATGACACCTCAAGTATCTGGAAAGAAAAGATTCTATAAAGCATCGGGTGTTATTAGTCTGTATGCATTACAAAAGTTCAGTACTGTTGTCGATGGTGGGCGCTGCAGGGCTCGAACCTGCGACCCCTACCTTGTAAGGGTAGTGCTCTTCCAGCTGAGCTAAGCGCCCAAGTTACATTAATTCATAGTTGCTGAAACTTCGCTTGAAGCTTGATCCTCTTTTGGTTGAAAAGCGGGAGCACCTTCTTTTTGAAGTTCAATACCAATACCTTTATATTTTAGAAGACCCGTTCCAGCTGGAATTAATCTTCCCATAATAACGTTTTCCTTAAGTCCCCTAAGTACGTCCACTTTTCCATTTAAACTGGCTTCAGTTAATACTTTTGTTGTCTCCTGGAACGAAGCTGCTGAAATAAAACTTTCAGTACTTAGTGAAGCTTTCGTTATACCTAACAACAAAGGTTCAGCTGTTGCTGGAACGCCGCCAGCCTGCATGACCCTTTGATTTTCTTCTTCAAACTTAAGCTTATCTGCCTGCTCCCCTTCAAGAAAATCCGTATCACCTGGTTCTTTGATCTTAATTTTTCTTAGAACCTGTCTAACAATAACTTCAATATGTTTATCGTTAATTTTCACACCCTGTAACCTGTAAACTTCTTGAACTTCATCAACAAGATAATTTGACAAGGCTTTTTCACCGAGCACACTTAAGATGTCGTGTGGATTTATTGGACCATCCATAAGTGGTTCACCAGCCCTTACGTAGTCACCTTCATTGATTGATAAATGTTTACCTTTACTTATTAGATACTCTTTTGGTTCACCTATTTCAGGAGTGATAACAACTTTACGCTTACCCTTTGTGTCCTTTCCAAAAGATACAATGCCGTCAATTTCTGTAATAACAGCAGCATCCTTTGGTTTTCTTGCTTCAAAAAGTTCAGCAACACGTGGAAGACCGCCCGTGATATCTTTTGTTTTTGTTGTTTCACGGTGAATCTTTGCAAGAGTATCACCACCCTTAAGTGCATCACCATCGTTAACGATCAGGTTTGCACCAACAGGAAGAATATATCTTGCAGATCTTTGCGTTCCTGGAATACTGAGAACCTCTCCGCTTTCATCCGTAATTAAAAGTTTTGGACGCCTATCTGTCGCTTTTGATTCAACGATAACTTTATGAGCCAAACCTGTAACAGCATCAAAACGCTCCTGCATGGTAAGACCTTCTTCAACATCCTCAAACTTAACGACACCCGAAACTTCTGTAATAATGGGCATTGAGTAAGGATCCCACTCGGCCATCAGCTGACCTGTTTTCACATTATCTCCATCACTGACCAATAGTTTGGTTCCATAAACAAGCTGGTATTTTTCTCTCTCACGTCCTTTATCATCAATAACAGCTAGTTCTCCGTTCCTATTCATGACAGTAAGATGGTTTTCTTTATTATGAACGGTTGTCAGATTAATAAATTTAATTCTTCCATTTGTCTTTGCAGTATGACTGGATTGCTCAGCATGTCTTGAAGCAGCTCCACCTATATGGAAAGTACGCATGGTTAACTGTGTACCAGGCTCACCAATTGACTGAGCAGCAATAACACCAACGGCTTCACCAATGTTGACCATCCTTCCTCTGGAAAGATCACGGCCATAACATTTAATGCAAACGCCCGCTCTGGATTCGCAAGTAAGAACTGATCTGATCCTAACTCTGTCAACGCCTGCTTCTTCAACTTTTTTAACAAGTTCTTCGGTAAACTCTTCATTTGCTGGAACAATTACTTCTCCAAGAACTGGATCAACAACATCATCAAGTGCAACTCTACCAAGTATACGACCAGCAAGTGGCTCAATAATTTCACCACCCTCAATCAGAGCCATTGCAACTGTTCCATCTAATGTGCCACAATCCTCTTCTGTTATGATTACGTCTTGGGCAACGTCAACCAGACGGCGTGTTAAATAACCCGAATTTGCAGTTTTAAGAGCCGTATCTGCCAAACCTTTTCTGGCTCCATGAGTTGAAACAAAGTATTGAAGAACGGTCAGTCCCTCTCTAAAGTTTGCAACAATTGGGGTTTCAATAATTTCGCCAGATGGCTTTGCCATCAAACCGCGCATACCAGCAAGCTGTCTGATCTGAGCATTACTACCTCTGGCACCAGAATCAGCCATCATATAAATCGAGTTAAAAGAAGGTCCTTGAACTTCCTTTTCATCGGTTTTGAAATTTTGTGGCGCCTTAAATGTCTCAGTAGAAAGCTGTTTCATCATTGTATCTGCAATTTGCTCAGATGTCTGGGCCCAAATATCAATGACTTTGTTGTAACGCTCACCATCAGTGATTAAGCCTTCAATGTACTGATTTTCAATTTCCTGAACTAAATCATAAGCGCTCTTTAAAAATACTTCTTTCGTGTCAGGCATTTTCATATCATGAACTGATATTGAAATTCCGGCGCGTGTTGCTTGTTTAAAACCCATAGACATGAGTTTATCAGCAAGAATCACGGTATTCTTATTACCTGCTAATCTGTAGCATTGGTTTATAAGCTCAGCTAAATCCTTTTTTGCCATAATTTTATTATAAAGCTCAAAAGGAATCTCCTCTGGAACAATTTCAGAAAGAAGCGCACGACCGACCGTGGTGTCATAGATTTTACCATAAACTCTACATTTAATGCGAGCCTGTAAATCCACAACTCCAGAGTCAAATGCCATTTGTACTTCAACCGGGCTTGAAAAAGATTTTCCCTGTCCTTTTGCATACGGTCTTTCACGAGTCATGTAGTAAAGACCCAAAACGATATCCTGCGATGGCACAATAATTGGTTTTCCATGTGCAGGCGACAGAATATTATTTGTGGACATCATTAGAACGCGGGCTTCAATTTGTGCTTCAATTGAAAGAGGCACATGAACGGCCATTTGGTCGCCGTCAAAGTCAGCGTTAAAAGCTGCGCAAACAAGTGGGTGCAATTGAATGGCTTTGCCTTCAATAAGAATTGGCTCAAAAGCCTGAATACCAAGTCTGTGAAGTGTTGGAGCACGGTTAAGAAGAACTGGGTGCTCTCTTACTACTTCTTCTAAAATGTCCCAAACTTCTTGTCTTTGTTGTTCTACCATTTTCTTAGCAGATTTTATGGTTGTTACATAACCATATTCAGATAGTTTATTAAAAATAAAAGGTTTAAATAACTCAAGAGCCATAAGTTTTGGAATTCCACATTGGTGGAGCCTTAACTCTGGGCCGACAACAATAACTGAACGACCGGAATAATCCACACGTTTTCCGAGAAGATTTTGTCTAAACCGTCCTTGCTTTCCTTTTAACATTTCTGAAAGCGAGCGGAGCGGGCGCTTATTTGGACCTGTAAAGGTTTTACCCCTTCGACCATTATCAAAAAGTGCATCAACCGCTTCTTGAAGCATACGCTTTTCGTTTCTAACAATGATCTCAGGTGCATTAAGCTCCATAAGACGCTTAAGTCTATTATTTCTATTAATAACCCTGCGATAAAGATCATTAAGATCTGATGTTGCAAAACGTCCACCATCAAGAGGAACAAGAGGTCTTAACTCCGGGGGAAGAACAGGAAGCACCTCAAGCATCATCCATTCGGGCTTATTAATGCCACTCAGACGAATCGATTCTACAACTTTTAAGCGCTTAATTAATTTAGTTCTCTGGGTTTCTGAAGTTGTTTGCTTGAGCTCTTTATGTAAACGACGTGATAATATTTCAACGTCAATTTTTTTAAGCATGTCCCTAACAGCTTCGCCCCCCATTGATGCAGTAAATTTTTTGCCTTCTTTTACAAGCTGAGCATACTTGTCTTCAGGAATTACAATATTTTCATCTAAACCCGTATCTCCTGGATCAACAACCATATAGGCTTCACAATATAAAACGCGCTCCAGATCCTTGAGCGTCATATTCAGCATTGACGCTATTCTGGAAGGAAGAGATCTTAAAAACCAGATATGCGCGCATGGAGTTGCAAGTTCAATATGACCAAGTCTTTCACGACGAACTTTTGACTGAATTACTTCCACACCACACTTTTCACAAACAACGCCTCTGTGCTTCATTCTCTTGTATTTTCCACAAATACATTCGTAATCCTTAATGGGTCCAAAAATCTTTGCACAAAAAAGGCCATCACGCTCTGGCTTAAAGGTCCTATAGTTTATAGTTTCTGGTTTTTTTACCTCTCCAAAAGACCATTCCCTGATCTTTTCAGGAGATGCCATGGAAATACGAATTCCAGTAAAGCTAAGTGGATCTTTTGGCTTGTCAAAAAAATTCAGTAAATCTTTCATCTTTTATTACTCCAAAATATAAGCGATTTTACAACGATGCTTCACCAGAAGCTTGTTGCTCATCTTCAAGAAGCTCAACATTTAAACTAAGACTCTGAAGCTCTTTTATAAGAACATTAAAAGACTCAGGCAGGCCTGGTTCTAATAAATGCTCACCTTTAACGATTGCTTCATACATCCTGTTTCTACCTGTAACATCATCAGATTTAACAGTTAGAAACTCCTGCAGCGCAAATGCTGCCCCATATGCCTCTAGCGCCCAGACTTCCATCTCTCCAAGTCTTTGACCACCAAACTGGGCCTTTCCACCAAGAGGTTGTTGTGTAACTAAACTATACGGACCAATACTTCTTGCATGGATTTTTTCTTCAACCAAATGGTGAAGCTTAAGCATATACATAACACCAACTGTAATATCTTCTGCAAAAGGCTCACCCGTTACACCATCATAAAGAGTTGTTTTTCCATTCGAAGGTAACCCGGCAATCTCAAGCATTTTTTCAATGTTTTCTTCATTTGCACCATCAAAAACCGGTGTGGCAAAATAAACACCCGACTTCAAATGCCTTGCCATCTTGATAATCTCTTCGTCGGTTGCACTTTCAACATACTTTTCAACTTCTGAGTTGCTAAATGTTTCCTTCAAGAGCTTTCTAAGTGGATTATAGTCTATATTTTCCAGATAGTTATTAATTTGATCACCAATACCTTTAGCTGCCCAACCGAGCATGGTTTCAAGAAGCTGACCGATATTCATACGAGAAGGAACACCAAGAGGGTTTAGCACCATATCTATCGGGGTACCGTCTGCAAGATACGGCATATCTTCCAAAGGCAGTATTCTACTAATAACACCCTTGTTACCGTGGCGTCCGGCCATTTTATCTCCAACCTGAAGTCTGCGCTTAATCGCAACTTGAACTTTAACCATTTTAATAACACCAGGAGCAAGCTCATCACCGCGCTTCAGTTTATCAATCTTCTCTTTAAAAACAAATTTCACTGCTTCAATTTTATCTTTTGCCATTCTCATTACATTAGAGAGTTTTTCTTCTAACTTTTCTTCCAGCGGGATAAATTCTAACAGTTCAAAGTTTATTTTCTCTAATTTTTCTTTGTTCAATATCTCATCTTTAGCTATCAGCTCTTCAGAACCATCTTCAGAAAGAAGTTTTCCTGTAGTCTTTTTGCCACTGAGTATTTTGACCACCTGGTTTAGTGCGGACTGATAAATAGAACCAGTTTCAATTTTCTCATCTCTTCTAATTTTTGAAATTCTTTCTTGAAGAATTGACTGCGTTCGTTCATCTGGCTCAGTACCTTCCCTGGCAAAAACCTGGGCATTAATAATTGTACCCGAAACACCAGAGGGCACCCTTAATGATGTATCTCTAACATCACCGGCTTTTTCACCAAAGATCGCTCTTAGGAGTTTTTCTTCCGGTGAGAGTTGAGTTTCACCCTTAGGAGTAACTTTGCCGACAAGAATATCGCCCGGCTTTACCTCTGCTCCAATTCTAATAATTCCGCTCTCATCAAGATCCTTTAGGGCTTCTTCTCCAACATTCGGAATATCTCTTGAAACTTCTTCTTTACCAAGCTTTGTGTCGCGAGCAATGCACTCAAATTCCTCTATGTGAATAGAAGTAAATACATCCTCAGAAAGCATCTTCTTGGATATTAAAATAGAATCCTCAAAATTATAGCCTTCCCAAGTCATAAATGCGACTAGGATGTTTTGTCCAAGTGCCAATTCGCCCGCCTCAGAAGCAGGACCATCAGCTAAAACATCGCCTTTTTTAATTTTATCACCAACCCTAACAACTGGGTGCTGATTTAAACAGGTATTTTGGTTTGAACGTTGGTATTTTGTAAGGTTATAAATGTCCACATCTGAACCAATCTCATCTTTTCCAAAATCATTTTTTCTAACAACGATTTTAGATCCATCAGCTACAATAACCTCGCCATCGTATTTACTTAAAACAATCTGACCAGAATCTCTTGCAACAATATTTTCAATATTGGTACCAACAAGTGGAGCGTGACTCCTAAGGAGCGGTACCGCCTGTCTTTGCATGTTTGAACCCATAAGTGCTCTGTTAGCATCATCATGTTCTAAAAATGGGATTAGTGATGCTGCTATAGAAACCAACTGGTTTGGGCAAACATCCATAAGATCTACTTCTTCAGAATTAACGAGTGAATAATCACCTCTTCTTCTTGCAGAAATAAGCTCTGATTCCGGAAGCTTTTTTGAAACTAAGGCATCTGGAAATACTTGCGCAATAACCTTATTTTCCTCTTCTGTTGCAGTAAAATACTTCACATCATCTTGAAGTTTTTTATCCAGAATAACTCTATATGGTGTTTCAATAAATCCATACTCATTAACTCGTGCAAAGGTTGAAAGACTTGCTATTAAACCAATATTTGGACCTTCAGGGGTTTCAATCGGACAAATTCTTCCATAGTGGGTAACGTGAACATCGCGAACCTCAAACCCTGCTCGCTCTCTTGTTAAACCACCCGGTCCAAGTGCTGACAGTCTGC
>CAZQUK010000093.1:0-629 GCA_964596435.1 uncultured Oligoflexia bacterium | reverse complement strand
ATAAACTGTGAAAGTTGGCTTGAACCAAAGAATTCTTTAATTACAGCTGAAACCGGTTTCTGATTTATAAGATCGTGTGGCATTAAGGTTTCAACTTCCTGAATGCTCATTCTTTCTTTAATCGCTCTTTCCATCCTAACAAGACCGATACGATACTGATTTTCTACAAGCTCGCCAACTGCGCGTACCCTTCTATTACCCAAGTGATCGATATCATCTATGGTGCCGCGACCATTATTTAACTCGCAAAGATAATAAATGGTTGAAAGAATATCTTCTTTTGTAAGACAAGCCGTGTCATCAGAAATGTTATTATTTGGAAATTTATAATTTAATTTCAGACGACCAACCTTTGAAAGATCATAACGATCTGAATTGAAAAACATATTCTCAAATAAAAGCTTGGCGGCCTCTATGGTTGGTGGATCACCAGGACGCATCCTTTTGTAAATTTCAATAAGTGCTTCCTCGGGGCTTGATATTTTATCAATTAAAAGTGTGTCCCGAATAAAAGGGCCGTGATTCAAATTATCTGTATAAATCACGCTAAGTTCATTTATCCCACAGGAAAGAACTCTTTGAAGTTTTTCTTCTTCTACTTCCTGACCACACTCAATAAGAACTTCACC
>CAZQUK010000092.1:0-10926 GCA_964596435.1 uncultured Oligoflexia bacterium | reverse complement strand
TATGGTTTTCAAGCTCACTCTTGATGATACGTTCACATGCTAAATTTGAAACTAGAAGCACTTTTGCTTCTGAAAAATTAAACTTTTCAGATAAAATTGTTTTCATCTTGGCGCGTTCCTTATCTGTTATTTCATTATCTGCATATGCCACGCGCCCTAAAACAAGTGCGAAGGCCGCTATGTACTTTGCTTCATTTTCAGGATATTCGCCTAAAGCATTCTCTATTTGTTTCAGGTTTTCTGAATAATTTGGATCAAGATCGTTATGACCTGGTTTGTTACTGGGTCTACCAAGGAAGGGTGCGGCTTGAAATAATTTTTTTAAAATACTCACCCGCAAAGTTTAGCACAGGTTTTTTTCGGGTCCAAAAATAAAGTCAAAATCAGCTGGAGTTTTAATACTTCGTTTTGCGGCTAACATCTTTGCTGTCTTGCGCCAAACCAACCAAGAAGGACACCCCTTTTTGCTGCCACTATATTAATGGGACAATGTACCAAATTTTTTTACGCGGATTGTTAAGCCGATATAGTTTTTTTTCTTACTTTTATAACATACTAATATTCCACATATTTTATTACAATAACCCCACAATTACCGGACTAAAATACTAATGTATTATAGGTCCCCATCCGATAAGTTTTATATGATTAGAAGACCTTGGCCCATCGTTTTTAGTGCAGCCTATTTTCTACTATTCCCGCTCATATATTTATTCCTCTCGTACATAACAGACGGTACACACGGCTTTAGCCTTTGGGAAAAATCAACGTGGACTTTGTTCCTGGCACTACCACCCATTGTTGGAATTGCAATTTATTCAATGCGCGCATGGGGGTATCCAATAATTCTTGGCTACTTACTGGGCTCCATTGTTGATGCTGTGCTTAGAATTTATGAAAACGGAACCATGGGGCTTCACCTTGGTTTTGTACTGCTAACAACATTCACGAACATTTTAATCGTGAGCTATTTTATAAATAAAACTGTTAGGGAAATTTACTTTAATCCACGCATTAGATGGTGGGAATCACAACCGCGTTATTTTGTTGAAATTCCAGCTGAATTGATTGTTGGTAAAACCCAGATTCCATGTGCTGTGTGTGATATTTCAAAAAGCGGTGTTTTTATCCTAACACGCTCAAATCTTAATATTGATGAAGAAGTTGGCATTTCTTTTTCTTATAAAAAAAATAGTATAAACAAGCTCACAGGAAAAATTATTTACAAACGAAGTGATTATAATACTGGCGTTGGTATATTCTTTGAGAAAATTTCAAAAGAAAACCAAGCAAGTATCAAAGCAATTTTGGAAATTCTTAAAACACAAAATGTCAAAAATCGAAACACTGCTCCAAACTGGTGGGAAGACTTTAAGATAGGCATGCATGAAGTCGCAAATGAAGTATTTGGCGCCCCACCCCTTACAGATGAGCAGTTACTGCTCCTTACTGAAAAGGATATTGTAGAGAGTACAAAGGCCACAGAGCGGGACGCCGCAAAAAAAGACAAGAAAAAAGCCGGTTAACCCAATTTTAATGGTTCATATTAAATAAATAATGCTAATTTATGCTTTTAAGGAGGCAATAGCATATTTAATGAGTGCAAAAATTATTAACGGCAATGAAATTGCTGCTGAAATTCGCAATGAGATCAGACAGGAAGTACAGGAACTAAAATCAAAACACAATATAACGCCAGGGCTTGTAACCATACTTGTAGGCGAGGACCCAGCAAGCATGAGTTATGTAAAAGCAAAAATAAAAACCGCAAACGAACTTGGCTTTTACGAGGTACAAGAAACTAAAGCTGCAAACATTTCTGAGGGTGACCTTCTTAAACTCATTAATAAATACAACAAGGACCCAAAAATTCACGGCATTCTAGTACAACTTCCCCTTCCAAAGCACATAGATGAAAAAAAAATTATTTATGCAATAGACCCTAAAAAAGATGTTGATGGTTTTCATCCGGTGAGTGTTGGAAATATTTTAATTGGTGAACCAACATTTCTACCTTGCACACCGGCAGGAATTCACGAACTAATCACACGCTCTGGCACAAAAACCGAAGGAGCTGAGTGTGTTGTTGTTGGCAGATCAAATATTGTTGGAAAACCAATTGCCATGATGCTTATGCAAAAAGCAAAAAACGCTAATGCAACAGTAACAATCTGTCACACAAAAACCAAAGATTTAACCGCTCACACAAAAAGAGCCGACATATTAATTGTTGCTGCGGGTTTTCCAAGTGCAATTACTGGCAACATGATTAAACCTGGTGCCACAGTTATTGACGTTGGTGTAAACAGGGTTGGAAAAAACGAAAAAACCGGTAAAAATATTTTAAAAGGTGACGTTGATTTTGAAGGTGCGCTTAAAGTTGCCGGCGCCATAACACCTGTACCCGGCGGGGTTGGCCCAATGACAATCACGATGCTTATGAAAAACACACTAAAGGCTGCAAAAATGGGGATAAAAAGACGCTAATTTTTAGTACCACTAAAAACGCTACACGCTATTCAGACTTAAAAAACTGTTCAGAAAAAGCCACCAAGCTTCAAAGCCACTCCTAACAACTAATCCCTACAGCTTCTCAATGAACCTTGCATAATCTGAAATTGCTTTTAACTGTGACTGCGCATCCAAGCCCGCTTCTCGAAATACTTTTTCTGACTGACCACTACCCAAAAAATGCCCATTCTTAAACGGATAAAGCGTGCGCCTTCTACCTTCGCGCGAAAGTACCCAGCGGTACATTGTTGGCAGAGTAAATTCAGAAACACCCATTGCTTCTTTTGCGTGCGCCTCTGGAAAGATTTTTTCCTGCTCGGAAGCTGGCAGCATTTCAAAAAGTTCACTACTGGCAACATAGTACGCATTAAAATTAAAACCCAATTTATCAAGCTCTGGCATGACTTCAGTTACAAAAGAATCACCAGCGCCATTTCCCTGCAATACAATAGTTCCATTATATTGCTTTGCTTTTGGATCAGCCTTGCGAATTGCATAAACACCATTTGCAGCAGCCGATGCCGGTGGTAAACCAAATTTTGACCTATCAACAACTTTCTCGTTTGGCCTTGTTACAAAAGGAACAATTACGGCCGGACGTTTTTTTAGTGCTGCAATCATAAGTGGCCAGATTTCCTGCGTGTCCCAAGCTGTAAGTGTTATTACTTTTCCTTTTGGAAAATTTTCCTGCATTAATTGTAGTGCCTGTGGATCAGCATGCGTTGGTCCATCTTCACCGGTTTTTGGCCCGGCGTGTGCACAAATAATAAAAAATGGATTCTGCTCTCCACCAAACGCATGTACCCTTGCTTCTTGCCCAATTGCATGTAAGCGTGCAGGTACATGCTGCAAAGCCGCAATAAAGGCGCCATAAGAAGAACCGGCTCCTATATGGTTTCCAAAAGAAGAAAGTCCAGCCATAACGCCGCCCATGGCATCTTCGCAAATCCCACCCGTCATTATTAGCCTTGCTTTTGGATTCTTTTCAAAATTGAAATACCCTTCAGATAACCCTTTTGCCAAATTTGAAATACTTGTAGAGCCAAAAAGATCCGCAGAAGAGCCTATTATGGCTCCTTTTGACTTTTTATTTAAGAATGCCAGTGTATCGCCAAGAACACCTCTGTGTGTTACGGACTTGCCGGGTTCAAGCTGTAATTCTTTTGGGGTTTTGTCCGGCACCAAAGAGCTATCTTTGTAAATTAAAGAAATATCAGGAGCGTTATCTCTTGGTTTTAATTTTTTATCATTAAGATGTTTTTTTGAGTTTTCAATTTGAGAGGCAAGAAAATCCGTAAGATCCTTATTGTTTTCTAAAACTTTTCTTATAACCATCAGGTAGTCATAAAAAACTTTTTCAATGTTATCGTCACCCTTATCGCCTGTGAATTTTGGAAAAGTTTCACCAAACTCACTTTCAAAAGGGGCTATCATTTCATAAAAACCTTCAGAACAGAATTCGTGACCGGCTCCATGCGAGGCGCGCCCCTCAATTCCATATTTCCAGCCCTTAACCGTTCTGTAAACAATTGCCGTTGGCTGGTTATTCTTAATTTCATTCAGTGCAAGATATTGTGCTGCCAAAATATCCCTGAAATTAAAGCCATTTTTAACATAAATTACGTTCCAGTCGTTAACGGCCGCAAGCTCAAGCGGATTCCATTGAACATAATCGCCAGGTGTGCCTGCTTCACTGCAAACATTATTTGAATCAATGGATGCCTGGTTCCAATCAATATGCAAAACAATATTTTTTATTTGAGCAGATGCCGCAGTAGCAAGTGCTTCTGCAACACGCCCCGGGGTTAAACCACCCTCACCCTCAATAACGTGGCAAACAGGTGCTCCGGCACCATAAGTATCAAGCGCGCCCAGGGCCAAACCCAATGATGCTGTAATACCAACACCTGAGGCTCCGGTTGCAAGTTTAATAAATGGAGTTGCTGGAGTTGGGTGGCCGTCAAGTGGCTTTACCTTATATTTATTAAAAAGAGGTGTCGTGGATGTTGGATTTCTTCTAAACCCTAAAAGATCCTCTAAACGAAGTTGTTTTTTTTCGTCTGGTAATAACTTTGTTTTTGAAATTCTAACAAGCTCATTTCTGAGCGCCCATGCCGTGTAAAGACCAAGAGCTTTGTGTCCTGCTGCGTATGAAATCATATCAGCATCTTGCCTGTTTGGATCTGAAATATCATAGCTCATTGTTTTATAAAGAAGCGACTGAACAAAGCGCCCCGACGAAACGCTCCCACCTGGGTGCCCGGATTTTGGAACAAAGTTAAACATAATCCCACAAAGGGTTCTGTAAATTAAATCCAATTTTTCAAGGTTCGGTATTAACTTGACGTTAATATCCAATTCATCGGCCGCCAGGATTTCTTCGATATCAAAATATTTTCCGCGTTTCTGGCCATACTCAAATTTTTTTTCTTTTATGTTTTTTAACTCGCCCATTTTTATCCCTTTCTGATTCTAATATTAAAACTTAATACAGGTTTTTTCCGTCAGACATAAAACTTTCAAAACCTTTTTGATCCTTTGATGCCCTTTCAATTCGCCGAACACCTTCTTTAATGGATTTCATATCTGTTGCGGTTGATAATCTTAAAAAGTGTTTTCCGTCGGCCCCAACTCTACCAAATGATTTTCTATCCATGGTGGCAACACCGTATTTATAGAGCAAAAACATCTGAAAAAGTTTTGAGGGAGACGATTTTTTCTTAATATCCTCAGGCAGGTTTTCGTAAGCATTGATAACACCAATTTTTTTACAAATTCCCTCTATGTTTGGGAAAACATAAAAAGCACCCTTAGGGTTTGCACAAGTAATTCCATCAATTGCATTAAGAGCAGGAACTGCGTAATTGCGCCTATCTTCAAACTCACGCACCATTTTAGCCACTACCTTTGGCGTTTCATTACTTTCAAGTGCCTCGCGGCCACCTTCCTGCACGAAAGGTGCCGTGCAGGAAACAATATTGATATTGAGGTTTTTAAATATATTTGCTTCCTCAATGGTTGGCAAAATTGCATACCCTAAGCGCCAACCAGTCATTGCATAACTTTTAGAATGTCCACTAACTATGATGGTCTTGTCTTGCATGCCTGGCATTGAGGCAATGCTTACGTGTTTTTCACCATCAAAAAGAATGTGCTCATAAACCTCATCGGAATACACCCTAACATCAGGCGAACACTTTTCATTAATAACCTCGGCTATTCCTCTAAGTTCATTCTCATTGAGCACTCCACCTGTTGGGTTTGAGGGGGAATTAATAAAAATCAGTTTTGTTCTTGGCGTAATAAGTTTTTCCAAATCACTTGCTGAAAAGCTAAAACCTTTTGATTCATCCAGATGCAACGGCACAGGCTTTGCTCCAACAAACGTTACCCACGATTCATAAATTGGAAAGCCAGGACTTGGATAAATAACCTCTTCCCCGGGATTAACGTAAGTCACAAGCGCATAACCGATTGGTGGCTTGGCACCTGTTGTTACAATAATTTTATTTTGATCAATGCTTATACCACGGGTTTTTGAAACATGATTTGCAATTGCAAGCTTTAGTGGCGCAATGCCGGCCGGTGGGCAATAATGTGTATTACCCTTGCGCAAACTTTCGATAGTTACATCACATATATATTTTGCGGTATCAAAATCAGGTTCACCCAGATTGAACTTAATAACATCAATACCTTTATCCAAACATTCCTTGATATTGTCGCCAAGTTTAAAGGCGTTCTCACTTCCAAGGTTCTTCATTCTATCTGAAAATAGACTCATGAATTGCCCCCCCGAAAAACACTAGAATTAGTTTTTTTATGCATATACATTTTTTAATTTTTAGAGAAAAAAATGCATAAAAACACTATATATTCAATTAGCCTCCCCCAAAAATTGTCCATAAAACCTACCCTAACAAAAAACAAAAGTATAGATGAATCACTATTTATCATTGACGATTTTTATAAATTTGTGCTCATTTAGGCCTATGAAACACAGAAAAATTAATGATGGATACATAATCAGGCTAATGCGAGGCGAAAAAATTATTACTAGCCTTATGCGTCTAGCCAAAGAGGAGAATATTGGCTACGGCACAATAAGTGGAATTGGTGCAATTAAAAATACTGAGCTTGGATATTACGATCTTGAAAAAAAAGGATATGTAAAAAAAGTTTTTGAAAATGAAGCAGAGCTTATTAACATAACAGGCAGCATTAGCTGGTTTGAAGACACGCCCGTAATTCACACGCATGTGGCAATAACAGGGATAGATTTTTTACCACACGCGGGTCATCTTTTTGAAGCTGAGGTGGCTGTTACTGTGGAAATATTTTTAGACGTCAAAAATATTAAAATTTTTCGTAAAAAAGACCCGCAAATTGGGCTTAATTTGATGGATCTTTAACTGGGCGCTGTCTGAGCAAGTAGCCCTAATGCTGATCAAAGCTTACACGCCATTTTGACCACGTGTTTTTACAGTATATTCATAAATAATTGGAATTTTATTAATATTTTCAACTAATTACTGGTTTTTTATGAATTGTTAAGAAAAAAGCGTTTTTTTCGTTCATTTTTTTATTCAATATTATCAATGGGTTATATTAGAATTTTTGATCAAAAGCCCAAATAAATTTTGCAAAGTTCACAAATACCCGACATAATACATATAGTATATTAAGGAGTTTGTACGTATGTTGAAACAATTTGGATTTTTAGCACTAATAATTTTTCTAACAAGCGCTTGCCGCGCAGGTGGCAATCCAGTTAATCCTGACGATCCAGGATCAGCAAGCGCCACATCCTCAACATCAAGTTCATCTAGCGCCACACCTAATTCGGCGCCTACAATTTCTGATATTAGCAATCAAACTACAGATGAGGATACTGCTAAATCGGTCAGTTTTACAATTGATGATGTTGATGGTGCTCTTTTATGCAGCTCAACTTACCTATCAATGAGTTCATCAAATACAACGGTTGTGCCTGATGCAAATGTTTCATGGAGCGGAACATACCCGAACTGTATTGCAACAATAACCCCTGCAGCCGATAAGAATGAAAACGATGGTATTCCAACAATAACAATCCAAATAACAGATGGCACATTATCAGCAAGCGCTTCATTTACTCTAACCATCACACCCGCCTCCGTTCCAGTTACCACCGATCAGAGTACTGTTACTGCAATCGCAGGAAATACATACATCGTTACAATTACAAGTGGAACTGCACCATATTCTGCATCAATCACATCTGGTAGCGGCAGCGTCAGTGTTAGCGGTACCACAATTACATATGGCGCCCCTGGTTATTCTGGAACCGATATAATTGAGGTATCAGATGCAGCATCTCAAACAGCCATTATAACAGTTAACCGCATATGGCCACTTGGTGTTGGTGAAAACCAAGTTTGTGCAATTGTAGATGGAGCCGCAAAATGCTGGGGAAATGATACCTATGGACAACTTGGTGATAATGGCGTTGCATATCCAAGAACACCCACACGCGTACAAGTCGATGGCTTAATTAGCAGTATTACAAGCACTGTTTCGGGTATATGGAATTCATGTGCTTTATATAATGGCGCTGCAATATGTTTTGGCCTAGCATCAGCTTCATACGGAACAAATGGTGATGGAACATCTACCCCAAACAGGATAACACCCGTTCAGGTCACTGATTTAACCGCTGGTGTAATTTCAATCTCATTATATGAATATCATGGGTGTGCTGTTCATTATGGAGCCGCTAAGTGCTGGGGTAAAAACACCAATGGACAACTTGGCGTTGCAACAGGTGATGTTAACGTTCGTTTATCGCCAGTACAGGTTAGTGGACTAACAAGTGATGTCCTTCAGGTTTCAACCGGTGCAAATCACTCTTGCGCACTAAAAAATGACGGAACTATCTGGTGTTGGGGCAAAAATAACGTCGGACAACTTGGAGACAACACGCAGGTTCAAAAAGAAACTCCAGTTGCAGTTGTGAATCTTCCTGGCGGAAAAACTCCCACATCTATTTCTGTCGGAGTAAACCATTCTTGTGCTGTTATGAGCGATGCCACCTTGTATTGCTGGGGATATAACAACGCCGGGCAGCTTGGAATTGGAAATTGGACAACACAATTAACACCAGTGCAAGTTCATGGTGTTGGAGACTCAGGATATTTGACGAATGTTCAACTGGTGGCAACCGGCAGCTTTCATAGTTGCGCACTGGTAAATCAGACTGTTAAATGTTGGGGCGGGGGTTCCGTAGGCGTTCTTGGGCGAGGATCGACAACTGAAGCAACAACACCTATCAATACCCATACAAGTTCATCCGATTCAACAAATTTATCAGATGTTGTTTTTGTTTCTGTAAACGACAACAACTCGTGCGCATTACTTTCGGATGAAACCATAAAGTGCTGGGGTAAAAACACGGAGGGGGCGGTTGGTAATGGTGATGGAACCTACACAACACCTGTGTTGTATCCTACGTTTGTTCAAAGCGTTCCATAAAATTTTTATAGGTACCACATCAACATTTAAATTCTTACACACAAAAAGTGCTATGCTTCTTACGTTGAAAACACACAAAGCGTGATTGTAGTACATAAACCCGGGAAAACCTCCGCAAAAACGTGCGCTGAAGAAAATAAGTTTTCAAAGAGCACTAACGGATTTTAAGTGCTCTTTGAAAACTTATTTTCTTCACCATCCATACGAAAAATCCAAACTAATTACATTTGACTTAAACTTCCTTACGGAAGTCAGATTAAAACTTGTGTTAGAATAATTAATGGCACTCGAAACGGAGTGACCGTTTTTTAAAACATGAATATAGGCCAAACCACCTGCAAGCTCGCGTTCACTGGTACTGAACCCGAAAAAGCTTGCGGTTAGTGGCACAAATTTTACATAAGCAACCCCCAAATCTCCATTTTTAAAACCACGAGTTACTGTTGGATATAATTGAGGATAAAATAAATGCCTATAGCCAAAACTGTCATCACTAACTAACATATGCGAGTAACTAAGGCCCACCAAAAAACTCATGGACCATGGTGCTTTTATAAAGGGAAACCTGTATCCTCCCCTTGCGTTTGCGCCAATAAACCGAACAGTAACATTGGACGGAGTATTCGTTATCGGCATAATATTAAAAAACAGACTTGCACCAAAATCAATATATGGGGGTTTGATAAAATACATCATCGAAACTTTTCCGGTGCTTGTTATTGATGAATAATTTTCAATACCCGTTTCCTTAACAGAAATTAACGAAAAGCCTAATCCTGGCAGTAAATAAAATCTTCTGGGGGGATTATATTTAATTTCCTCTTTAATTGCAGCAAGCTCAGGAACATATATACCTATTGTTTCCTTTTCGACTTCTCCAAATGGGCCTATTGCCAAAAAATGCAAAAGCTGCGCGCCAGTACCAACTTCAATATCAACAGAAAACGTTGCTCCTTTAACATTAATCAACTGCGGATTATCTTCCTTGTCCCAAAAAAACGTCCACTCATCTTTTTGATATTTACCCGTTATAGTCACAACCTGCCGAAACCCCTGCCCCATGGACTTTGTCTCAACGTCAAATTCATTATTCACCCAAGTTAATCCCTTTATTTTTCCCTGTGAGCCGTCTTTAATAAGCTTTGCTTTATGGTCAACGGGTTTTGTCGACTCATCTTTTGCATAAATATACGGTGTTCCAATAAACAGCGTAAGGATAAAAAAAAGTAAAAAAATAAAAATTATGCCTCTCAAACTCAAAAAACTACTCCTCTAAAATTTTCTTTATAAAAGGGACGTGTTCTGTTTCTGCGTGCTTATCCACTAAAAGTTCCGCCGTCTTTTTTGCCTCATCATTGCGGCCAAGTTTTTTAAGACACCTTATTTCAAAAAACCATGCTCTAAGCTGGCTTGGATTAAGCTCCCTGCTTTCGTGAAAATGCCCGTAGGCTTCCCCAAATTTTTCCTTGTTAAAAAAAGTTTCACCCTTTGCAAAATGTGTTTCGGCACTTAGTTTTTCTGGTGGGATATCAGCATCCTTAATGGCCTCTTCTTTAATTTTCTCAAGCTCTTTTTTAAACTCTTTTTTCTGCTCCCTAACAATAACTTCTTTTTTCCTGGATGGAATCTTTTGCTCAATAACCCCAATTCGTTTTCGCCAATAATTTACAACTAAGTTAAAACCCTCTTTTTTATTTAGAGTAGGCTCCTCTCTTAAAATAAGTTTTTGTTTTGTATAAATTTTATATGGCAGCGCTATGTTGTTCCACTCGGCAATTTGCTGAAATTTTTTCATGGTTCCAAAAAGTCTGAGCGACAAAAGGCTAAGGTTTTCTCCATCTTCCACAACCGCGTTAAAAGTGGCATCATTATTTGTTACCAAATCATCAGTGGAACCTTTAGCAC
>CAZQUK010000091.1:0-10963 GCA_964596435.1 uncultured Oligoflexia bacterium | reverse complement strand
AACTCTTATTAAAGATTTATTGAAACGTGGCGATGTGCACTTAAGAAACGTGAGTTCGCATGGGTGCCATGCTCGCATTTCAAAACCTTTTTGATAAACATCAAAACAAAAAAGATATTTATTTACCCCTTCTCCACCAGGCCCTCAGAAAAGAAACAAAAGAATTAGAAAACATGGAGGACCTAATTTACCTACTTGGTGAGATTGGTGATTCAAGCACACTAAGTGAACTAAAACTTTTTGCAGATAAGTGCCAGGATAATATTCTTGAAGCAGTAAATGAAGCATGTGAAGAAATAAATTCCAGACTGAGTAAATAATATTTTTTATAAACTGCCCAAGGCCAAGCACGTGTAAGAATATATCTATATGAATACTTTGTGTATTTTCGCTTTTTTAAAGGAGGCACACCCCCCAGGTTCTAAATTCCAAATAACTGATCTGTCCTTTGGTCATTCATCCGTGTTTTTTTCCAAATAATTATTTTTATTTTTCTGGTTTGCTATTCTTTCTTCAGCCACATCAATAATTAGCTTTAATAGATCCGTATAGCTAAGACCATCAAACGCTGCCATCATTGCAAGTTTACCGTCCCAACACCAGCCCGGATTAGGGTTTGCTTCCAGAAATTTAAGTACCCCATCAGCATTCATTCTAAAATCAAACCTTGCATAATCCCTGCATCCTAGTCTTTCAAAAAGAAGGTTTGAATAGTCAAATAATTTTCTTTTAACTTCCTCATCAAGTATAGCTTCTTTATATTTAATCAAACTAAAATATGGCGAATCAGTTTCCCATTTAGATTCATATCCAAGAATTCTTGGCAGGTCCTCAGGCAGCTCAGAAAAATCAACTTCAACTGGAGGGAAAACTTTATAGGTCATTCCAGGATTACCAACAACAGCAACACTAAATTCACGCCCGGTTAAATACTCCTGAATTAATATTGGGCGCCCAGGATAAGTGTCCTGAATAAATCGCATATAAGAAATCAGCTCATTTGGTGAATATACTATGGAATTTTTATTGATCCCTTGGCTACCATCTCCATAATTTGGTTTAACGATTGCGGGTAAAGTGTGTGGAAGTGTTGCCGACTGATCATCCGGGTTAAAATACGTTTCAAGCGGTGTCGGAATACTTAAAGAGTGAGCAAGTGCCATCACAAGCGATTTATTATAGCAAATTGCAATTGTTGAAGGCCCAGAACCAGTATACGGAAGATCAAGCATTTCAAGATATGCTGGAACATGCAGCTCCTTGAAAGGATCATTACAAAAACCCTCATCGCATAAATTAAAAACCAAATCAGTTTTTTCATTCTTTAGTTTCATAAAAAACGATCTGTGATTATCAACAAAACTAAAAGAATAATTTTTTAAATTTTTTAAAGCGTCCTTCAACTTGTTAACAGTGTCAATGTCTTCCTCATTAAAACAGTTGTTTGGTTTTACCTGGTCTGAAAGATTTGGATCTCCAAGAAGTACAACAGCTTTTTTTATTGGGATAAAATATTCGCGTTTAATTTCTTTTTTTGCATTACAGGTTACAAATATCCTTTTTCCCATCATTCCAAGATCCTGGTTCCTAATGGACTCTGTTTCAAGTTCCCCATGGATATTGACGTTTATAAAACCTGAATTTTCAAGCAAGGCTATTAATTGATTAACGGAGTATAATCTTTCAGCATAAAACTGATCAACAATAACCCCTTTTTCTGCATGTGTGACCACTTCTCTGGAAACTAGCCTTTGACCGTCGTTTGATAATGTTCTTTCTCTACAAACAAAATGACTCTGATCGATCCACTCCCACGAACGTTTTTCGTAGTTTGATCTTATCCAGTCGCCATCAGTGATATCAAGAACTAATTTGCCTTCAGGTATCATAACCCTGTGAATGGCTCTAAGAACTGAAACATCATCTTCTTCCTTATCAAAGTAGCCAAAAGAATTACCCATCACAATGACGTTACTAAAATAATTTTCCTTAAACCTGAATTTTCTGGCATCTCCTTCATGAAAATTTATTACGAGATCTAATGCATTCGCCCTTTTCTTTGCAAGACGTATAAGGTAACGGGATCTATCCAGGCCAAAAACATTCTTAAAACCTCTTTTCGCAAGTTCAATCGAATGTCTCCCCTGGCCACAGCAAAGATCAAGTATTCGGTCTACACTGTTTGGATTTAATATCTCAACAACTTTATTTATTTCACGAACCGTGTTGTTTTCGCATTCAACAACATCTCCATCAGTTTTTAAATACACCGAACTAAAAAGTGTTCTCCACCACTCAGACGGCAAGTGTCTTTCAAGATCTGATACAGGACCTAAAGTTTTAAATTGATTCTTTTTTGATTGTTTAATTGACATATTTAAATGCATACTACTTCGTGGTTTCTTTTAAAACAGCTTAAAATAGAAAAGAAAATATTTTTGTTTGTTTACTTTTGCAACATTCTCAAAAAAATGTGTGTACTTACACAACACGCACAAGCAAACCTAGTTATATAATACAAACGCCCGAGGTGGAAACCTAATTACAGCATGTTTTCAATAAGTTAGAATTGAATAGGGTTTTTTGTTGTTTTCAATTTTTTGCTTATTACAATTAGCTATCCTAGATGTAAAAGATAGTTTAATTGTACTTTGATAAAAAAATGGAGCTATATGACAAGCACTAAGGAAACAATTGACAGCTTAAACCCTCTTGAAGGCGCAAGCTCAGCAATTAATGCCCTACTCCCCACCCTTTTTGAGCTTAAATCAATTGCGTCTGATGTAAACAGATCCATCGACGAACGACTTGAAGCGATAGAAGATATTTTTGAATCTGAAGTTGGAGATACCACATTAACAAGAGCCAGAAACCTTGAGCGCGAATTTAATATCAGACAGCTTTATATAAAATTTGAAGGCGGAAACCCATCTGGAACACAAAAAGACAGAATTGCTTTTTCACAAGTAATTGATGCTTTAAGACGAGGATTTGACAAAATTACCGTGGCCACGTGTGGAAATTATGGCGTTGCTGTATCTTTTGCAGCCTCCCTTGTCGGAATGAAATGTATAATTTATTTACCTGAAAATTATCACACAAAACGCATAAATGAAATGATCCAGTACAATGCAGAAATAAGGCGTTCTTCTTTTAATTATGAAGACACAGTTAGAGATTCCCAGGAATATGCAAGAAACAATGATGTTTATGATGCAAACCCAGGCGGCCTTAACACACCACTGCAGCTTAAAGCTTATGGTGAAATTTCATATGAAATATATGATGCTTTACGTGATTCTCCAGCTGCAATTTCTGTTCCTGTTTCAAACGGAACAACTCTTGCTGGAATCTATAAAGGTTTTACAAGTTTATATAGAAGAGGGAAAGTATCAAAAATTCCAAGAATTATTGCAGGTTCAACTTTCAATAAAAACCCCATAATAAGGGCATTCAAAAAGAACTTAACAACCTGTGAGGATCTGTCTCCACTGAAAATAAAAGAAACAAGTGTTAACGAGCCACTTATAAATTGGCACTCAATAGATGGCGATTATGCACTTGAAGCGCTAAAAAAATCAAATGGTATGGTTGGTGAAGCCTCAGACAAAAACATGATAGCTTTTTCAAAATTAATAAAAGAAAAAGAAGGCTTTAGTGTTTTGCCCGCTTCAACCGCAGGCTTAATAGCATTTATGGAAATTCATAAAAAAACCCCATTCCCTAACGATAGGTACGTAATAGTACTAACAGGAAAAAAATCATGAAACACCTAAATCAAGGAAATGCAATTGTATATTGTGAAGGTGCGTATAACACCCCAAATGGTAAAACCGCGCATGGACTTATAAGATTCTCAAAACGGTATAATATTCTGTGTGTTGTTGACAGTAAATATAGCGGACAGGATGCTGGAAGTGTGCTGGATGATGTATTTTTAAATATTCCAATTTACCCATCTTTAAAAGAAGCCTTAAGTATTCTGAATGCCAATAAAAATAATGTTACCCATTTTATTATTGGCCTGGCACCTGATGGTGGTAGGCTCCCAGATTCCGCACTTGTGGATATTAAATATGCCATTCAAAATAAACTGAATGTTGTAAGCGGTCTGCATGATTTTTTAGCAGATAATAAAACTATTTTTGATTTAGCAAATAAATATTCTGTAACATTGACTGATATTCGTAATACACCACCAAGACACAAATTACATTTTTTTAAGGGTGTTATACAGGAAGTTCGCTCCTTTAAGATTGCCCTGCTTGGAACAGATTCAGCGGTTGGTAAAAGAACAACAGCTTGGTTACTGGTAAACGCCCTTGATAGAAGAAAAATAAACAGTGAACTTATTGGAACCGGACAAACAGCCTGGCTTCAGGGCGCCAAGTACAGTTTGATTCTTGATTCATTAATTAATGATTTTGTTTCAGGCGAAATTGAACATGCAATTTATTCGGCTTGGACAGAAAAAAAGCCCGAAGTAATTGTAATTGAAGGACAAGGGAGTCTGCTTAACCCTGCTTATCCTGGTGGTTTTGAAATATTAGCCGCTGGCAGACCCGATGCTATTGTTTTACAACATGCCCCAAGAAGAGAAGAGTATGATGGCTTTCCTGGGTTTACAATTCATGACCTAAAAAAACAGATTGCAGTAATTGAACTTCTTTCACAAAAACCTGTTATTGCAATCACAGTTAACCACGAAAATATTGATAACTCACAAATTTCAAAAGAATGTGAGAAAATTAAAAACGAAATTAATCTGCCGGTTTTTGATGCTTTAACTGATAACGGAAATGCTCTTGCAGAATATGTTATTTCCTATATAAATAAAAATTCATGAAAATTATTAGCATTGAAACCTGGATAGAAGAACTACCACTACTTGAGGCATATACTGTTTCCTACGCCACTTTTAATAAGGCAGTTAATTTATTTTGTAAAATTGAAACTAACACTGGTATTATTGGATACGGGTGTGCTGCCCCTGACATAAATGTAACAGGGGAAACCACAGATAAATGTTTAATAACTGTTAATAACACCATTGCTCCCATAATAAATGGCTCAGATCCACTTAGAATAATTTATATTCTGGAAAAAATCAGGCACCACTTACTGAAAATGCCTTCTGTTATGGCAATGGTCGATATGGCCCTTTATGATATTCTTGGAAAAACCGCAAATTTGCCGCTTTGGAAGCTTCTTGGTGGTTATAAAACAAGTATACCAACCAGCATTACAATAGGTATTTGTGATGTTAAGGAAACCACCAAAAAAGCTAAACTCTTTATAAAACAAGGTTTTCGTTGTTTAAAAATTAAAGGAGGCCTTTGTTTAGAGGATGATATTGAAAGAATACTTAAAACCAGGGAAGTTGTAGGTCCTAATATAAAAATCAGATTTGATGCAAATCAGGGTTACGATACCAGAATGACATTTGAGTTTATCAAAAAAACTGATTCAGCAAAACTTGAACTAATTGAACAACCAACACCAAAAGAAAACCTTACTCAGTTAGGAAAAATAACAAATCGAGCTACTGTTCCAATTATGGCTGACGAAAGTATGATAACACTTCAAGATGCATTCAGGCTCGTGCGAAAAAACCTTGTTAATATGATTAATATTAAACTAATGAAAGTTGGCGGAATAAATGCAGCGGCCAATGTAAATGCCGTTGCAAAAGCCGCAAAAGTAGATGTAATGATAGGTTGCATGGATGAATCCGCTTTAAGTATAGCGGCGGGTCTTCATTTTGCCCTTTCCAGGCAAAACATCAAATTTGCTGATCTTGATAGTCATCTTGATATTAACAATGACCCATTTAAGGGTGCTGTATTATTAAAAAATGGTGTTCTCACACCTACGGATAATCCCGGATTGTTTTAACTAAAAAGGCTAATGCCCCATTTTCATTTTTTCCCAATCGTTTGGCTTTATGGGTTTACTTAGATTTCCACCCGAATAATACTGATCCTCTGGTTTGAATTCAATTTTTTTCTTTTTATAAATGGGTGCAATCCCACTGTTTTCACAAAACGTGGGTCTATCTTCAAGCATACAAATCAGTTCATAAACATTAGCAAAAAGTGCCACTCCACCATTATCACTAACAGTGCCAGCATTTCCATTTCCGCCAAAAAGATGCGCAATTATTCTGGGTTCGCGGGCTTCGTTCCTATCAAACACCTGACTGATTGATAACCCTTCGGGGAAAACTTTTTCATCAATTGCACCAAACATAAAAGAAACACCTAGCCACTTTAGTTTTATAATATCAACGTATCCCCAAACATCAAACTCGGGGTGCACAGGGTTTAAAGCAGAAACTTTTACCAGCGGATAGGTAACACCATGTGGGAGCCCATTGGGTAACTTGTACGTTGGTTCAAATTCAGCATAATCTTGAAACAGCAAGAAACACAACATTTTTATTTTTGAAAATCATTATCATCCCCCCAATTTTTTCTCTTCTCCGTTTAATCTTACAAATCATGCATTATTTTAAATAAACAATCAAGCGCACACCGTCAGGCCGCGTTATCTCGTTAATCTTCTTTATATTTTAAATTTATTTGTTTTCTTTTATTGTATTTCAAACTAATAAAGCTTTTCTATGAGTCTTCAAAATTCTTTTACATGTATACGTTGCGGTAACTGCTGCCGGGTTAACGGTTATGTCAGACTTACAAACAGCGATATTGAGAAAATATCAAATTACTTAAAATTGGATATTTTTAGTTTTACTAATGATTATACAAAACTAACGAATGACAGGTTAAATCTTTCGTTAATTGAAAAAAACAAAAACGATTGTATTTTTTTAGAAGGCGACATGACCTGCAAAATTAATCCAGTCAAACCAAAACAATGCATTGATTTTCCTAAAAAATGGAACTTTGATGGATTTGAACAGATTTGTTCCGGATTAAAAAAGACACGCTAAGCAACAAGTTTATTCTTTCTAAGAAGGTCCTCTTGTTGATTAATAATTATTTCTTTACGTTTAACATTTGCCTGGAGCCCCTTCACGGCCGCTACAAGTTCCTTTACTTGCCTTTGTGCGTTTGTGTGTTGTCCGCGAAGAGCGTTGCACTCAATTTTAAGCTCATCAAGTTTTTTCTTAACATCCTCAGCGTTATTAGTATTTGCACCAGTATCAGTTTTTTCATATTTTGTTTTTAAGGCTTTAATTTCCTGACCAAGGGTTTTATTATCCTTCATTGCCTGAATATATTTAACAGCAGTTTCCTTACCGGCAAGTTGCGTTTTCTCAAGCTTCTTCTTCATTATTTCAACGCGTGCGTTTTCCTCTTTTATTTTGCCCTTAAGAGTTTGCTTTTCAAGTTCACGGTTTTCTTCCTGAAGAGCTTGAATTTTTTTATTGGCAGTATCTAATTTGGTTTTTAATGTAAAAACTTGTTCTTTCCTTAAATTAAATTTCTCCAGAAGTCTTGAATTTTTTTGTCTTTCAATCTCAGACAGATTCTGAGTATTTTTTAGTTCATCCTTAATGGAATTTTTTTCTTCCTCTAATGATCTTAACTCATTTTCGATTTCACTTATTTTAAGATTCAAATCTTCTTGTTCTTTTATAAGGGCAAAGTTTTGTTTCTTAAGTTTACCTAATTCATTGCCGGTATCTGCTGTTTTTTCAAGCATTTCTTTTAATGAATACATTGTGGCCTCTGATCGTTCCACAAATTCGGCCCTGTCTTCTTTTAAGGATTCATTCATATCAATTAGTTTTTCAACTTTCGATCTTTCTATTTGCAGCATTCCAAGAAGTTTTTCTAGTTCACTTGCATTTGACCCACCATTGCCATTACCGTTTCCATTTCCGTTTTCGTGACCATTTTTATTATCTTTGATTTCAGCAATATCTTTTTCTAGATTACTAAGCTGTGCAATTAATGAAGTGATTTCATTTTCTCTATTTTCAATAATTGTATTTTGTTCTTCAATAAGCTTGTCTTTTTCCATTAGTATGGAAAAAAATTCGGTTGGAAGGTTAAGTTTTTTTATATCATCTTCAAGTGCCGCACCATTATCCTTAAAACAAATAAATTTACCCTTAAAAAGCTTAATTTCTTTTTTGAGAATATTATTTTGCCTAATTAAAATTTCAAATTTTTGTGAGTCACTACTCATTTCTGATTTGACTTGAGTAATCGTACTTTTGAAAGTCTGCCGCAGTTGCTTGTTTCTAAGCTCAATATTCTCTAAACTTTCAATTTTCTTGGCTTTATCTAAAAGTTCACTTTCAATATTATTGATATACTCGGATCTATCATCTATTATGCTTTTTAATTCGTTGATTTTCTCTTTGTTTTCGTTTGCAATTTCTTCAAGATTTTTAACTTTATTTAAAAGAGTCTTGTTCTCCGCTTCTAAAACCGAGACAGTACCGTTTGTTGGCACATCATCATTAATGTCTTTTATCTGCTCTTGACTCTTAATCATAAATAGAAAAATTTAAAAAGACTACAAATCCTTTTACCCTCTCATCTAAGTTCGGAATAACATTAGGTAATCTTTAATTTTCATTAATCGGCGGCGATTACAATGGCCAAAACATGTATTTGCTAGTACTAAGTGCGTCACAAACTAACACAAGGCAGCCAGCACTGCTGCGGTGTTCCGGTTCTTGAATTGCTATTTAATCAGGAAGTTACAAATATTTGTGTTACAAAAAATTTTATATATTTTAATAGCGAGCATAATGCGCAGCACCAAACGGTCAACGCTCAAGTTTACTAACACCATAGATCATTTTAAGAAAATCTAATGTTAAAAACACCGGGAAATGATCTGAAGGATTCTCATCTCTTTCCTTAAAGGACCGAGGAAAGGGTTTATTTTGGCCAGATCCATCTTTGTATCTGTAGGTTTCAATCTCAAGTAATGCTCTTGCAAGAAAAGAAGATACTAAAACAGCATCAGTCTGTTCATATTGGGGGGCACGTCCATTTCTTGGAAAATATGAGTGTGTGGCCCTAACAAGCTGCTCTGGAAGCTCACCATCTGCTGCACTAGCACTATAAGACTCAACCAAACCAGCTTCCTTTTTCAGATGATCAAACACGGCATCTTTGTGAATGTCCCCATTCAAATCCCCGGCAAGAAGGATCGGCACATCACTTCCAAATTCATTTCTAAATCTATCAACAATCGTTCCAGCCCTTTTAATTTGTGCCTCTCTTAATCTGTACGATTCCTCATCTCCAACGCGTGACCTTTTTGATTTAAAGTGTGCTCCAAATAGAATAAACAGTGGCTTTTTCTGATCCGCGCCTATTTCCCTAAAAATTAAAGCAGGAAAGTTACGATTAAATAGTTTTTCAGTGCGTCCACCACCTGGCGCCAAATTATCGACCCAAACTTCTGTTGAATGCGTCCTGGTTTCAATCTCAAAAGGAAGATTGTTTTTTATAAGAGCTGCAATACCCAATCCATGACGTTGGTTTGTTTCAAAAAATAATGTTTTATATCTTGCTTGAAGCAGGTTTTCGTTGAAAAAGTTAATTGACTCGTATCCTTGAACTTCCTGCAGCAGAATAATATCCAGGGAATTTTTTAAAATGATATCGGCAATGATGTTAATTTCTGATTCAGATTTATAATTCAACCTATTTTTTTTGCTAAAATACTTATCATCAAACAATTTTTTAGAAACAGCAAAATCCTTTAAATTGAAAGTTGCAAACTTGAGCGACTGCAAATCATCAAGGCTCAAGTCAGAAACAAAATTTTTGGGCTGAAACAATAAAAAACAATTTAATGACGCACTGACTTGAATATTAAAGACAAAAAATGACCAAAACAGCAGGAATGTTAAAACAATTTTTTTTATAACACACGGATATGCTTTTAATATCAGTTGGATTATACACTGCATTTGAAAAATACTCCTCTCATGAAATGCTGCGCTATGAAAGTAAAATTCTTAAAGAAAGTGAATCTTAAAAAAGATAAGACTATAATAGTCCAGTAATGTAGACATTCCATAACTGACCTTTGAGTGGATCTATAGATCATATTTTTTCCCATGATATTAATATATTAGACCAGTTCATCCCGGGTATGCACTTGACGTAACCTGTGCCTGATTTCATTGATCTTTTCAACCAAAAGTGACGTCAAGTGCATACCCAGGCAGTTCATCCCCCCAGTTAAGACACGTCAAGTGCATACGCAGGTAGTTCATACAAGGGCAGCCACAATGGGTTGATGTGTTTGTCTTTGTGACAGAGGACTTAAGGCTTTTCATACACTCGCTAGGTCGCACAGACTAGGTATGCACAGTTTTAGGTATATAATATTATTTAAGAAGTTTCATTTCCTGGTAATTCGAATCAAGATATTTAACTTTTTAAGAAATTTTAGATTACAGGGTTTTCATGATTTGGTTTTATGGTATCGCAACGGTTATTTCCCAAACAATTTTTTTAAGAGAACTTTCGCTTTTATTTCAAAGCAATGAATTAATTATTGGAGTTTTGTTTTTTTCATGGCTTTTTGGAACAGGACTTGGCAGTACAATATTCCGATTTTTCCCACAACAAATAAAAAAAGCCAGGCACCTTTTACCAACACTTCTGTTAATAACCTATACCCTATTGTTTATATTAATTGTTCTAATTAGATTTGTGTTTAATGTTTATCAACCGGCGTCTTTGCCTAACTTATCTGGCCTGATTGGAATAATTTTCCTGTTTGTTTTTCCCGTTAGTTTATTTACCGGCATAACTTTTTCAGCTTTTTCCAATTCAAAGATTTATAAATCCTTAAGTTTTGTATATTTTGTGGAATCTTTTGCGGCCTTTTCCGGCGGCGCTATATTCACATTTATTGTTCTCGAAAGACTTGATGCAATAATTGTTTCATTTATCTTTATTCTAATTTCTTTTCTTTTCTTAATCATTACTATTTCATGGTCAAAAGCCAGAAAGCACCC
>CAZQUK010000090.1:0-10992 GCA_964596435.1 uncultured Oligoflexia bacterium | reverse complement strand
ATATGCCATTATAAAGCGCCTCAAAACCAAAACCGCCCCAAGAAGCTCAAGCCACAAAATGAATGGCCTTAACCTAAAAGACCCAAGGTGTTCGCCAGTATCGGCATAAGGAATGGCTGGAAAGTTAAAACCCAAAAACGGAAAAAGCAGCGCGTCAAAACTTTCTCCAGTTAACACATCTAAAAGAATATGCGTTCCAACGCCAAACCCCAAGGCGAAAAGAAACCTTGCCTTCAACAGAAAAGACAAAATAAATATGAAAACCAAACACAAAAGTGTGTGCGTAAACGTTTGCGTTCCGGAAACCAACCCCACCTCGGCCCCCCACTTGCCCGTGATTTGAACCATGGAATAATAAAGAGTTTTATCAATAATGTCTGGCGTTATCGTGCCAATTAATATGGGTATGAAGGGCAATTTTTTTAGATTTTTTATTGGAATGTTTTTTATAAGCTCGACGCCAAGCCCCATATGACCAAAAGGAAGCATAATTTTTTTTACTTTTATTTGAATAAAACAACAAGTGTATTATTAATGCGAAGCAATTAATATTTTGATTTTGCTTCTTTGAACAAAGCCATAATCCTGATAATTTATTAGAATGACACGAAAATGGTTGGTTCTAGCGGCGATCGGCTGTGGAACGTTCATGGCCACGCTAGACTCGAGTGTGATTAATATTGCACTCCCAACACTTACAAAAACATTCAATGCTGATTTATCTAGTGTGAAGTGGGTTGTTATTGTTTACCTTTTGGTAATTACCTGCCTTCTTCTGCCAATGGGGCGTCTTTCAGATCAGATTGGAAGAAAAAGAATTTATATCTCGGGGTTTTTGGTCTTTTCCGTAGCATCACTTGCTTGTGCACTTTCTGGTTCGCTTGGTGCTTTGATTTTTTGGAGAGGTGTGCAGGGAATAGGGGCCTCAATGCTAATGGCAAATGGACCAGCAATAATAACTGCGTCATTTCCAGGAAGCCAGCGCGGAACAGCTCTTGGCGTGATTTCTATGGCTGTTAGCGCCGGCCTGGTTTCAGGACCCTCTATTGGTGGGTTTTTAGTTAAAAGCCTTGGGTGGCCAAGTATTTTTCTTGTTCAAATGCCCGTTGCACTGCTTGGAACATTTTTGGCTCTTCAATATGTCCTTAAGGATTCAAGAATTAAAATCAGCTCCAGTTTTGATTGGGCGGGTGCCATTATTCAGTCTTTCCTAATAATTTTTTTCATACTTGCCCTTGATCCGCCAAGTTTTTCAGTTTTTGGAGAATACTCATTTCGGGTCTCAAGAACTCTTATTGGAATTCTGGGCCTTGTTTTATTGGCAATCTTTCTTAAAATCGAGTCACAAGCCAAAAGACCTGTTTTTGATTTTTATTTATTAAAAGATAGAACTTTCTGGACCGCTAACCTTTCTGCTTTTTTTCTGTTTGTTTCGTATGCTTCCGTTTTTGTTCTTATGCCTTTTTTCCTTGAGCGAGAAATGTCTTATGACACAGGCAGGGCCGGGTTATTTATGACAGCAATTCCGCTTACTATTTTTGTTGTTGCTCCACTTAGCGGCCGTCTTTCTGATCGATTTGGAAGCCGTGGGTTAAGTTTTATTGGCGCGGGGGTTGGAAGCCTTGGGGTGCTGTTAATGTCCGGTGTTATTGGAAAAGGATTGAACCACAGTATAAATTCTTGGGAAATAGTATTATTTTTGTGCCTTATGGGATTTGCGCTTGGTCTTTTTCAAACCCCCAATAACAACGCCATAATGGCAAGCGTTCCAAAAGAAAAACTTGGTACTGCTTCTGCATTAATTGCAACAATTAGAAATCTTGGTATGGTAACAGGGGCAGGACTAGCAACCAGTCTTTTTACATGGAGAAACAATGCAGACGGCAGTTTCTCGGGTTCTTTTCATTTTGCTTTGGGTGTTGCCGGTGTGTTTGGTATAATTGCAACAGTTGCAGCTCTTGGGAAAAAAAGCGGTCCATACCCAGATTGAGGATTAGTAAATGGCATGGAAACCAAAAGAACCAGAACTAAGTCCGGAAGAGGCCATCGCAAAGGCCATTGAGGAGGGTGAAAAATATTGGTTTAATTCAGAACCTCTTTTTACTACCACTAAACTTGGAAAAAAGTATAGTCTTTTCCAGCTCGACGCAAGTTTTACAAAAACACCATGGTTGATATTATTTTTTGACTTCACATGCCCACACAGCGCAGCAGCACTAACCTACATCAAAGAATGGACCCACCGTTTTGAGTATTTAAACATCAGATTTCTTTTGGTCCTTCGGGTTGCACACATTCTTGAAAAGTTTAATGATTCTGTTCGCTTTTTTTTAAGGAACAACGCCATTCATTTTCCGGCGGTTTTAGATCATGATGGTTCGATTACAAAAACATATGGGGTTGATCAAACTCCGGACATAATACTATCAAATGATAAAGAGATACATTTCAAAGCAAACACCCAAGTCTTTTCCTCTAAAATTGAAAACAAGATACACACCTTTTTACGCCTGCTTGATCCGGGTCTGTCAACGCTCCCGCTTTTTGAGCCTAATGTTAAAGAAATTAATAAATCCCTAAAAATTACCACAAACACAAAAAACAAGATTTATGTGCCTGTAAAAGCCTTTGTGAAAGAAGAGGGCAATTTTAAGTCTGGCTCTTTTCCAGATACGGGTGTTCGCAGCACAAAACCTGGATTAATAAATCTCACTGGAAACTGGAAAGTTGATGAACACAAACTTTTAACGTCGGACCCAACCGCTACACTTTCATTTAAAAGTATGGCGCCTGGTTGTTCGATTGTAGCTGAGGCCATATCAAAAGACAACAGAAGCTCAAGTTTAATTGTTGAGGCTGATGGCAGCCCGATTTATGATATTTTTGCTCAAAAAGATATTCTTTTCCACGAAGAGGGCTATACACACCTTGATGTTCAATTTGGACGCATTTACAGTGTTTTTGATAACCTCCCCAAGGACAAGTGCGATATAACCATGCGGTTTCCCAGGGCTGGGTCTACACCTGTTGCTGTTTATGCTCTTTGGTTTTTTCAATAGGCTCTTGAATTTAGAAAAGCATTTTCAACATTTTGTCTGAATTTTTCATATTTTACTCTTGAAAGAGCGCTATATTTTACTCTCTTCAAATATTCGGTCCGCGTTTCACCCATTAGCTCAGACCACAAACACAGTGTTGTTATGTCGCAAGGATTAATCGTCTCGATGTTTTTTAGATTTTGATTATACGGACAACCTTCCTGACACAAATCGCAACCCGCCACCCAATTATCCATTTTTTTCTTTTGCACATCTGATGGTTCGTCTATTTGGTTTTTTTCTAAAGTTAAATAACTTGTACAATTTTTTGAATTAAAAAAACCAGCTTCGTTTATAGCTTTTGTTTTACAAGAATCCAGACACTTATTACAAGAGCCACACTTGCTATCAATAAATTCTGCGCGCATTCCAAGTCGTTTATTAAGAAGAACAAAAGCCAAGTAAAAATAGCTTCCAAATTCTTCATTTATTAGACATTTATTTTTTCCTATCCACCCAAGGCCAGAGGCCTCTGCCCAACTGCGCTCAAGCACCGGGGCGGAATCAACACACAAGTGCCACGAAAGCATATCATTTGAAATATTTGCATAATCTTTTTGAACTGCAAGCATCATGTTTTGGAGTCTTTTTTTTATGCTAATGTGGTAATCAGCACCCCGCAAAAAACGCGCATATCTAACTCCGTCTTTTTTATTTAATGTCCCTGCAATTTTATTTGAGTAGGGGAACAATACACAAAAAACACTTTTTGCATCTGGTAAAATTAATCGCGGATCCTGTCTTTTTTCAATTGATCTCTCAAGATATTTCATGTTGCCGTGGTGTTTTTTGTTTATCCAGCTTCCATATATTTTAAAATGCGATTCCAGGCTAGCAAGTCCCGCTTCAATATCTACTGCCCCTGAGCGCGGAAATCCGATTTTAATCGCGTTTTCAGTTAAAAGCTGGAACAAATCATTTGGGTTTATCATATTTCTTTATTATTTTATGTAAACACCCAACATAATTAAAGGGCAATATCTCATTTATTTTTACAAGCACCACATCCCCGGGTGTTACTGCCTTAACAAATGCGGGGTCATCACTATCATTTATTAAAACACCGCCATCAATTTCAAGCGACTGACTATATAGTCGTCCTTTAATAAAATAATCGGTCTCTGTCTCGGACCCCACAATGAGCGCCGGAAGTGTTTTGCCGATTAATTTACTGTTTTTTTTAATAAAACATTCCTCTGCGATTTTTGTCAAAACACGCACCCGTTTTTTTATTGTTCCAGCAGAAACCTGGCTTTTACTCAAAGCGGCCCGCGTTCCCTCTTCTTTTGAGTATCCAAAAACTCCGACATAATCTAAGTCAAGCCTTTGAATGTCAGCACAAAGTTCTTCAAAATCTTTATCAGATTCTCCTGGGAACCCCGCAATTATTGAGGTTCGAATCGCAACATCCGGAACCTTGTTTTTAAACTCGTTTATTAAATTAAATATTTTGTCTTTTGAAATTTTTCTGTTCATTAACTTTAGAACTTTATTACTTGTGTGCTGAATCGGGATATCAAGATATTTTAATATTTTATCCTCACGCACAACAAGATTCACAAGTTCATCACTTACATTGTCTGGATAAACATAATGCAGACGAATTCTATCAATTTTTTTTATTTTACAAAGCTTAGGTAATAACTTTTCAAGGCTTACATTCTTAAGATCAACACCATATTGAGTCAAATCCTGTGCTACCAAAATTAATTCACGAACCCCATTTGTTGCCAAAGTTTCCGCCTCAACAACAAGCGAGTTAATGCTTCTTGACCGAACCCTACCTCTTAGTTTTGGAATAATACAAAAAGTGCAACCACGATTACAGCCTTCTGATATCTTTAAATACCCAATATAACCAGGCCCCGTGTGAAGACGAAAATCCTTTTCACTGTGAATAAATATTGGTTTAGCAACAACAACCAGCGCCCCATCGGTACTATCAGTATTTTTTTTAAGTAAATTAATATGGTCTACAATTTTAGCATATTCACCAGTCCCCACAAAAAGATCCACTTCTGGAATTTCACTTTTAAGCTCCTTGGGGTAATGCTGAGACAAACAACCGGTAACAACCAAAATTTTACATGAACCCTTTGTTTTATACTCTGACATCTCAAGTATTGTACTTATGGCTTCTTCTTTTGATGCCTTAATAAATGAACAGGTATTTATAATGATAATTTGAGCTTTTTTAGCTTCCTCAGTAATTTGGTAACCCGCCAAAACCAGCGCCCCCAACATTACTTCGGAATCCACCAGGTTTTTAGGACATCCAAGGCTAACAAAATAAACAAATTTTTTATTTTTAATATCCATTACAGGCGTCTCTTACTCTGACTTATTTTGACTCAACCCGTGTTCCCCGAGGGGGGTTAAACAAAAACATATTATCCTCAATTTTTGAACCCAATTCAATCCGACTAAGCCCAATCGTTGCTTTATTGCCATTTTGATGAAAAAGAATTACTTCATAAATATGTTTTGAGTCCAAGTCTATTTTAATTTCAACATACTTTATGGTTCCTGCCTGTCCTTTTTTGGGGGTCATAAGAAAACTGCCTTCTGTTTTTTTGACAATATTCATATCTCTGGCCATAGAAAATGATCCAGACAAAAGCGCCTGGGCCAGGTTTGAGCTTGAAAGCGGCCCCTTTCTTATAATAACATGCCCAGCTTCGCTTTCATCAAACGGCGGGGAATAAAACCAAATTTTTTTTCCATTTGTTACAAACAGGCTTTTTTCAGGACTTAGTGTTTCCCAATATATTTTATCGGGCCTTTTGGCAACTATAGATCCTGAGCTTTCCTTTTCAACGTCAAGCGCGGCCAGATATTGTGTTTGTATAAAATCTGCCCTGACTGTTCCAGATATATGATATTTGCCTTCAACTTCTTGCAAAAGTGGTGGAAGGATATTCACAAAATTGTTACTTGTTTTTTTTTCTTTGGGTTTTTGCCTAACAATATTTTTTTTGTCTTTGTCCTTTTTTTCACTAGCCGGAACAAACAAAACAGGTGGCCGGGGCGGGGGGGGTTCTATTATTTGCTCTGTCTTAGTGTTTTCTTCCGGAACAGAAACCTGGGTCAGTTCCTGGTGGGCACAGCCAATAGCAAACAGTGGCAGAATCAAGCTTACAACATAAATTGTGCCCGCATATTTATTGGAAAAGAAAAGCATGTGCATATTAATGCAATCTAATCGAAACCATTTTAGAAACACCAGGTTCTTCCATGGTAACACCATAAAGCGTGTCGTTAAATTCCATTGTCTTTTTGTTGTGTGTAATCAAAATAAATTGACTTTTTTCGCTTAACTCCCGGAGTAGAGTGTTAAATTTTCCAACATTGTTATCATCCAGCGGGGCATCCACCTCGTCAAGAATACAAAACGGCGATGGCTTAACCATAAAAATTGCAAAAATAAGGGAAATAGCCGTAAGCGCCTTTTCGCCACCAGAAAGGAGTCCAATGTTCACGACCTTCTTACCTGGCGGTTGCGCCATAATATCAACGCCAGCCTCAAGAATATCGGTTACCCCCTCTGGGTAAACCAAAGATAATTCTGCCCGGCCTCCACCAAATATAATCGGAAACAGCTTGCTAAACCGTTCAGAAATGGATTCAAAAGCGACCCTAAACCTGTCTATTGACGTCTGGTTAATGTGTTCAATCGCCTCTTGCAGATTCTCTATGGATTGTTCCAGATCAGACTTTTCGCTCGTTAGGTAATCATACCTTTTTCTTTTCTCTTCAAATTCCTCAATTGCCTCAAAATTAACAAAACCCAAACGATTAATTTTGTTCCTTAAGTCCAAGACATCTTCGTTTAACTGATTTTCCTCTTCTTCTGACATTTCAAGAGTAACTACAGTATCGCTCATCTCCTCTTGAATTGGAACTGGGTTTGTCCTCTCCAAACAACCTTCTCCGTATTTTTCCTCTAAACTCTGCACAAGGTGGGCAAGCTCACCAGAGGCTCTTTCTTTTTCAATTGAAAAATCCGAAAGGCGATTACTCTTTTCTTCAAGTTCAACCCGGAGTGCCTTGATGTTTTTCATTCTGGAATCAACATCAATATTTAATCGACCAATCTCGTCTTTGCTTTTTATTAGGCGGGATTTGGCTTCGGCCAATTCCTTAACAAGGGTCTCTATTCTTTTAGAGAAACTCTGCTCATTATCCACGAGTAATTCTTTTTGTTCTCTGGTCTGTTCAATTATTCTATCTATGTCGCCATGGCGAGTCTTTCTGGTTTCAAGAAGTGCTTCTGCTGATTGTAGCGCACGACCTAACCCCACGGCCCTTTCTTGCAAAGACGCGGCTTTGATATTTAAATCATTAATGACCGACTCTTGGAGGCGGAACTGCTGTTGTAATATTTCAAGCTCACCACCCTCCGATCGAATTCCGCTTTCAAGATCGTTTTTTGTGCTCTGAATTTCAGATAACGCCCGTTCAAGTTTTTCTTTTTCTGCCCCACAGTCCTCAATTTCTTTACACAATCTTGTTTTCTCTGCTTTTGTTTGCTCTTCTTGTAAATTGTTCTCTGCAATTGAAGACTTTAGTTGATGCATATCGCGCTGAAGGGCAGAAAGATCAACTATTAAATTTTGAAGACCAAAGGTGACGTTCTCCTGATCTTCTTCTGTTTTATTAAACTCTCCCTGGATTACTTTTATGTTTTCTAAAAGCACACGTTGTTCTTCTTCGAGTTTAACAACCTCATCGCGTTGTTCTAAAATTATCCTTTTACGCTCAAGAACGCTGCTGGTTGCGTCAGGATCCCTTAAACTGCCACCGACCAAGAAGCCTCGTGCCAACAAAACACGACCAGACATACTTACAATTGACCAGCCATAAAGCTCATCTAATATAGATGCGCAAGCTTCACTAAATTTTTCTGTTATGGGCGCAAAAGAACTAACCAAACAAACATTTTCAATAATATTTGAGGCTAATTTTTTAACCTCTTCACCTAAATCATTTTTTATTTTTACATAATTAGAAATTGGACCAAGAACCTCAAGACCGTAAGAGCTTAGTGTGTCCTTGATATTTTCAAAACTTTTATGTGCACTGGTTACTTTGGGAGCTAAACATTGAATAATGGCCCGTCCCTGAGTTTCTCTTTCCAAATAATCCAAAATACTAGATCCAACATTGGGATCTTCAATAATAATATTCTGGAGCATGTCACCCAGGTATCCCTCAAGAGCCTGTTCATAGTCCTTGGGTACCGCTAAAACATCCGCTAATGCCTTAACTTTCAGATTATTTTCCTCGCCCCAAAGCAGTGCGGATTTTGGACCGTTTTTAAAACCCTCGTGTGCCGCATCTAAGTCTTCCTGGCTCTTTAGTTGTGACCCAACTCTCGCAAGCTCTTCAAGTTTACTAACTTTTTGATCTTGAAGCTCTGCCATTTGTGTTTTTAGTCTCTTAAGATTAGATGCACAAATCTGCTTCTTATTTTCAAATTCTTTCTGAAGGCCATCTTTTTCAAAAATCTTAGAGCTAACACTTTGAGACTCAGCAACAAGCCGGTTGCTTTTTTCAAAAATATTTTGAAGCTGGGCATCTAACCGCTCGAGCTGCTTGTTATTAAGCTCAACCCTGCTTTCAACCGATGCCAGGCTTGAGCCAAGTGTGCTAGCGTATGTTATGGCATCCATGTGGTGGGTTTGGCGTGCCTCAATTGTTTTTTGTTTATTTTTTACATCATTTTGTAAGGCTTCGAGTTCTTCTTTTAATAATTTTGATTTTTCTGTTAAATTCTTATGGGAAGCTTCGGCTTCTTCGTGTTTTTCTTTTAATTCTGATAAATCTTTAACCTGAGTATGTATCCACCCATTAATTTCGGTTTTTTCTTCTGCCAGTGATTCCAGCTTTTGCTCTAAATCAACCTGTCTTTTGCGAGACAAATCCAAATCGCTTTGTGTTTGTGTTAAGGCTCCAGACAAATCTTGTACAATTTGTTGAAATTCTTCTGCCGTTTGGGTTTCTTGGCCATTTAATAAACGGTGTGACTCAACGGTATTTTCTTCTGTTTGAATGGCTGCTCTTATTCCAATTAGACTTTGCTCAAGTTCTTCTTTGTCTTTTTTTAGGACAACCAGTTTCTTTTCAAGAACTAGCTTTTTTCTGCGGCCCCATGTGGTTTCCTTTTCCAATAACTCAGTTTCATATTCCCTATATTTTCTTGCTTTTTTTGCCTGTCTTTCAAGTGTCTTTAGTTGCTCTTCAAGTTCAGAAATAATAATTTGGAGCCTTGAAAGATTATTGTTCGCCGCCTCCATTTTACGAATAGATTCTCTTTTGCGCGCTTTGTATTTTGCGATACCAGCAACATCCTCAATTAAAGATCTGCGCTCCTCGGGCTTTGAGCTAATAATCTTGTCTATTTGTCCCTGCTCAATAATTGAATAACCCTTGCTTCCAACACCTGTATCTAAAAACAGCTCTTGAATATCTTTTAAGCGCGCAGGCAACGAATTAATAAAATACTCACCTTCGCCAGAGCGGTAAACTCTGCGCGTTATTGAAATTTCCTTTGACCTAAGTTGAACAGGAATATCATTAATACTTGCACCAGACGGGGCATCTTCACGGTCCGTAGCTCCTGTTTCCAAAACGAGCGTCGCTTCGGCAAGTCCTTGTGGTGAATATTTTGTACTACCGTTAAAAATTAAATCCTGGGAGGAACTGCCGCGCATGTGTTTATACGACTGCTCACCCATTACCCAGAAAAAAGCATCAACTATATTCGACTTACCGCAACCATTTGGACCAACAATACCCGTAATGGACTGATCAAAATGGATTATGGTTTTATCTTTAAATGACTTAAACCCTTGAACCTCAAGCCTTTTAACCTTCATTTGGTCCTCTGTTAATAATTATTGTTAAATAAAAACCTTTTTGAAACATTATCAACTCGTTTTGAAAAGACAAGACGTTAAGTAAAGTTTTTATATATTTTATAACACTTTAATAATTATAGGTATTTTATGGTAATCACACTAAACTCATTTGGTCTATTACTTTTGGGACGTCAAATTATTATCGCCTGCTAAAAAACTCAGGCGGGACCTGTCTTATATTGGGAGCACCACACAACGCCACGGGTTATAACTGAGAAAGCCAAATAACAATTCTTGATGCTCCTGGTGGAATACCTTTTCTTTTTGATTTTATTTTATACCAGGTAAATCTGTCGGTGGCCTTTGGCGACTGGTCTTTTACCACTCCCGCCACGCTTTCAATATAATCTTTTATCTTTATGACATGAGATGATTTTACAATAAAATCAAACTGAATTCCTCCCGGCACCTCAACACCCTGGTATTTTGAATCTGTAATATCAAAACCAATGGTGCGTAAAAATTCCTCAACCCTATTTTGAATTTCAATTGGTGAATCTGTTCTTAAATTAAATCTCCAAATTTCCGAATTGCCCACTTTAAGCTTTGTCCTGGTGCTCTCTTCACCCTCAACATCTTCAGCATTTTTTTCACTAATTTCTTCTTCTTCCTCGCTTGGGGGAACTTCTGGTATTTCTGAAACCTTTGAAGCCATAGCAAGCTCTTTCATGTCAAACGCCTCAAGACGTTTTTCGGAAATACCTTCATAAATTGTTTGTATTTTAGGAATTAGAGCAACAGCACCAAGAATGGCCAACATAACAATTAAGCCCTCAATGCCCGTTTTTATAAACCAAGGTGTTCTTACCCATCTTGAGCGTGGGGTGCGCCCACGCGGGGACATAAATTTTGGTATGCTGGAAGATAAAGGATCTTTTTTTATTTCGACAGGAAGCTGCAGCATTTTCATTTCTTTAATGGTATTTAAAATTATTTTATAGTGATCAAATCGTTTTGCACATGCGGGACATTGC
>CAZQUK010000089.1:10790-11033 GCA_964596435.1 uncultured Oligoflexia bacterium | reverse complement strand
TTTCAAACTGACCTATGAGCGAGTGTGTAAACGCTAAGTAAGATTATAAGTTAATTAAGAATTGGTAATTATTTAAAGGGCAGTTAACGTAAACCATCTTAAACTTATGAATATTATTATACAATTGTCCTGTCCACGCACTTGCACAGAGGTCGGTTCAAAAAAAATGTTAACAAAAATAAATAATAATGCAGCACGAAAGTAAGAAAAACAGCTCTAATCTCAATTCTTTATAAGCATTTA
>CAZQUK010000089.1:0-10780 GCA_964596435.1 uncultured Oligoflexia bacterium | reverse complement strand
CGAAAAGTCCTTAGCAAAGGGGATTTCCAATTATGGCAACAGAAAAGACGCCCAAAAAAGCCGAGGTAAAAAAAGATCTTGGTGCAGAACAAATGGAAGAGCTTCTTAATGAAATTGATGGTTATCAGGAAAAATTAATGAATGCTGATCCAAAAGCTAACGTTGCTGAAAAAGCGAATGCTGCTACCAAGAATAATGCTGTTGAGATTAAGGCTGAGATCGAAGACGTAGAATCAGAGCCAGAAGATGAACTGATTGAAGTTGAAGCACCGGTTGACGATGATCTTGACGCTGAGGTTTTGCCTGAAGGGTCCAGTGATTCCGAAAACGATGACTTAATGCTTGGTCAGGATGGCGACATGCTCGAAGAACTTAGAAGTTCTGCAGAGGAAACTCCGATGGAAGAGACACTTGGTGATCTTAAAGAAGAAGAAGCCGCTGCTCCAACAATTTTCGATAAGACTAATGATGAAAAAACATCAGAAATTGAAGCGGAAGCCAAAGAAGAAGGCGAAGAACTTTCTGAAATGTATGATGAACTACTTGAAGAAGACGAAAAAGAGACCCAAAAAATGGAAACAGAACAAAATCCAGAAAAAGAAGCTAAAACATGTAAGACACCAAAGCTATCTGTTGTTTCAGAAAATGCTGAAGCTAGTGATGATTCTGTTAATGACATAGAAGACGAGATTAAGGAACTTGAAAGAGATATTCAGGAAATTGAAAATAGCAGAAAAAGGGATGCCCCGGCCAAAGAACTTAAAACGGAAGACATTGAAGATGATTTTCAAGAACTAGAAGAAGAGTTAAAAGAAATAGAAGAAGACTACAAAGTAGATGAATACGATGAACCAGAAAGTCATAAGGAGCCTGAGAGCTACAACGAACCTGAAAACTATGAGGAACCTGAAAACTATAAGGAACCGAAGCGCATAAAGAAAGCAAAACCAATAAAAGAATATGAGAGTAAAAAAACGGACTCGTATGATTCTACTGAATCAGACATGGACACATTGAACATGGCCATAAGCGGACGCATGAAATTAAAACTTGCTTATTCGTACAGTAACGAGGAAGTTGAGATCTATTTTGAGGATCATTCACTATATGTGGGCCTTTCAAATGGTGCTGAGTTTAGAATACCGCTTAGTCCATCGAATGTTGCCAAGCTTAGAAAAGCCTCCTAAGAAGTTAAGGGGCACAAGTTAGTTAGTCTCCACTTTAAAAGTTTTATCTCGAATTAAAATTGATATTTTGGTATCTTCTGGTGATGTTGTTACGTATTACAGGTGGAACACACTGTGGTCGTGGAATCAAATTCCCTGAAAGAAGTGGCCTTAGGCCAACACGTTCCAGATTAAGAGAAGCATTGTTTTCAAGTCTATTGGAACAAATAGAAGGGGCTAAAATTCTAGACCTTTTTTCTGGTTCAGGTATTATGGGATTTGAGGCTCTTTCAAGGGGCGCTCAGAGCGTTATTTATGTGGAAATGGATGGCGTTTCTGCTCAAAGTATAAAAAAAAATGCGCTTTCCTTGGGTTTTGATAAACACATAAAAGTACTGAAGCTTGATATTTCCCGGGAAATAAAAAAAATAAAAGGTTTATATAATATAATTTTTGCGGATCCGCCTTTTGCAAAGGGGTGGGAGATAGAGTTGCTTGAAAACCCAAGTTTACATAACCACTTGATAATTAAGGGTTATTTTTGCATAGAATGGGCAAAAACTCAAGATCTTATTCTTCCCGAGCGCATCTGCGGTCTTGTAAAAGTTCGTGAAAAAAACTATGGTGAAAGCACTTTGACACACTATCAAAGGTTTGAATGAAGTTTATTGGTTAAAATAAGCTTTTTTTGGAGGTGTTTATGGGAAGCGCAACAGCAAGTAGAGCAATATATCCCGGTTCATTTGACCCTTTTACGAACGGGCACATGGATATTTTAGAAAGAAGTCTTTCTGTTTTTTCAGAAGTAATTGTTGTTGTTGCTGGGTCTGGTCATAAAAACCCACTTTTTAATCCCGACGAACGGGTTGAGATTATCAGGGAGGTTACTTCAAATATGCCTGGTGTGAAGGTTGACCGTTGGCCCGGTCTTATTATGGAATATGCCAGAAAAAATAATATTAATGCCGTGATCAGGGGGCTTCGTGCGGCAAGTGACTTTGAGTATGAGTTTATGATGGCAAGCATGAATAAACAAATAAATCATCAGGTTGAAACTCTTTTTATGATGACATCGCAGGATTTGTTTTTTGTAAGTTCCTCCATGATTAAAGAGCTTTTCCGTTATGGCGGCGACGTTTCACCGTATCTGCCATCTAAAGTTTTAGATAGACTAAAAAATAAAGTCAATTTAAAGAAGGCCTAGGTTTTATGATTAAAGATTCTTTTGAGGCCTTTTCAAGCCGTTTTGTCGGTGTTTCTGAGAGCCTGACTTTATCCTTAAATTCAAGGGTTCAAAAATTAGTATCAGACGGGGTTGACATAATTAATCTTACAACAGGGGAGCCTGATTTTGATGTTCCGAACGAAGCAAAACAAGCCGTGTTTCGTGCAGTAACTGCAAATGAATCCAGATATACACCGGTTGCCGGGTTTTTTGAACTTAGGGACCTGGTTGCAAATAAAACAAATAATCAGCAAACTACTCTTAAAGAAAAATGGAACTCTTCAAATGTTGTAATTTCACATGGAGGGAAACAGGCGCTTTTTAACGTTTTTATGGCGATTTTAAATCCGGGAGACGAGGTTTTAATTCCTGCTCCATACTGGTTAAGTTATCCGGATATGGTTCGTATAGCTGGAGGAACACCAAGGATTATTAATACGCGCATAGAGGATGGTTTTAAAATAACACCTGACATTTTAAACAAAGTTCTAAGTGTTGGAAAAACGCCAAAGGTGATTATTTTTAATTCACCATCAAATCCAACAGGAGCACTTTATTCCAATGAAGAGTTTGCAGCTCTTGGACGTGTTCTTCTTAATAATAAAAAAACTGATTCTAAAAGCGGCAATACATGGATTATTAGTGATGAAGTTTATGACAGAATTATTTTAGGCGATAATAAATTCTGTTCTTTTCTTAATGCCGTTCCAGAATTTCGGGAAAAAACAGTTACAATCAATGCAATGTCAAAAAGTGCACCCATGACAGGCTGGCGCGTTGGTTGGTCCGTTGCCCCAAAAGCGCTTACAGATTTGTTGATAATTCTTCAGGGCCAGAGCACTTCTGGCGTCAGCGCTTTGTCTCAAAGGGCAAGTATTGCCGTTTTAAAACTAAATCAGGAAAAATTTTCCTACCAAATAGAATCTTATACAAAAAGGTGTGCACAAACCTTGGAAATATTAGGAAATAGCGGCAAAATTAAAGTAATGGCTCCAAGTGGGGCATTCTACTATTTTATAGGGATAAAGGAATGTCTTGGTAAAGGAGAAAACGATATTGCGTTTGCTGAGCGGCTTGTTCAAGAAGCCAATGTTGCAGTGGTTCCGGGAGCCTCTTTTGGTGGAGAGGGATTTGTGAGATTAAGTTTTGCTACAGACGAAGCTTCGCTAAAAAAAGGTTGTGAGCGTTTTATAAAATATGTAGGTAATTAAGATTATTTAAATTCCAGGAAGGAGTTTAATGAACATGGTTGTTGTCACTTCCAAATTAAAATTTATAACGAAAATATTTTCATCAATTTTATTTACTCTGATTTTTACTCTCACTTTTGCGTGCTCCGCCCCTCGTTATGATGATGGGGATACCTTATCAAAACAAGCAATTCTTGATGCCGTTCAAATTGCACTTACAAATAAAGATTGCATTACAGCAATCCAACTTATTGATCCTTTATATGAATCGGACAGAACCGATAATGAAGTTCGTTTGGCACGAGCCTCAGCTTATGGATGTGCAGCAACAATTGATTTTTTTGGCCTGCTTGGAGAGTTGACTGCAGGTATTTCAGGAACATCTTTTTGGGCAATGATGGCCCAGAACTTTCCAGAAACAAGCGACAGTGTGCTTGAGGCAACTTATCAATCAACCGACGCACTAATGTCAATAATAAATGAAGGTGTGGTTGTTGCAGAATCCAATAAGATTAATCAGACAACAGATACAAAAGTGTCCTACAATGTTGGGTCAATTTATGTTGGGGACAGGTCGGATGATTCAAATTTCTATTTAATCTTTGTTTCTATGGCAATGCTTGGTGTGATTGAAACCAGAAACGGAGATCCGAATCCTGCTGGCAGTTATGGAAAAACCAAAGATATGCCGTGGACCACGGTTGCAGCTATGACAACTGAAGGTTGTGCATATGCTTCTGCAATGTTGAATTTAATCGACGCCTCTGAACAGATGATGGATGATCTTGGGTTATTAAAAACTGTTATTGAGGCTTTGCTCTATGGGGAGGCAGGTGGTCCTGCGCTTAAAACTTCAGTAAATGCCGCTTGTGTACAGGGGTGCACGGATTGCGGGATTACTTGTTCGGAATGTCCAAGAAACTTAAGGAGTCGCTCCACTTGTGACAGTACGGATGCAACAGACACGGAGGCTTGTGCTGCCGTTGGAATTATTAATCATCTAATCAACGATGATACTAATCCAATGACATGGCTTGATGGATGAAAAAACTATTATTTGGTTTTTTAATTATTTTATGTGCTTCAATTTTGCCAAAGTTTGCTGTGGCAGAGCGTCTGCATGAACTGTATCAAGGTGGTTTGCCTCTTGGTATGGGAAACGCACAAACCGCAATTGCTGACGACACTTATTCTGTTTTTTATAACCCCGCAGGTCTTATGAATTTACATCCTGATCATAAGATTCATTATTTAAATTTAGATATTGAAGCTGCCACTGAAATTTACAAAATGTATAAAGGTGGCCTGATAAGTGCCTTTAAAAGTCCAAGTGTTGCATCTCTAAATGCACTTATGGGAAGTAATATTTATACTCGCTCCACCTATACACCAGCACTGCTTTTACCTATAGCTGATGCTCAATTTGCAGTAACGGGTATTATGGATGCTCAACTTGGTCTTTATACGAAAAATAAGGCACTTCCAAATCTTACAATTCTTAGTCAATATACAAACGGAATACTTGCGCATTATTCTTTTAAGTTTGGAAGAATGCGTAAAAATGAAGAGCGCAGGCGTGGTGGAAATTTATACATGGGGGTAGGGGCCAAGGCACTTTGGCGAAAAGGTGGTTATATAAAACTTCCACCCTCACAACTTTTTGGACTTACATCAGATAAATTAAGCGAGCTTACAGGACAATACGGCAGAGGGTTTGGTGTTGATCTTGGGACCCAGTATATTTATAGACTATCACGTTTATTTACCCTACATACTGGTGTTTCATATATGGATATTGGTGATATTAATTTTGGTGTGGGTCCTGATTTACAAAAATCCAATCTTTCAACAGGTGTGGCACTAAAATATGAGGGCAAGCTTGCCGGAATTACTGCCGCATATGATTACAGGAATATTTTAACAGAGGCCGACTGGAGACTTAAAAATCACTTTGGCGTGAAATTTCATATTCCATTTGTTTCTGCATTTTTTGGTATTAATCAGGTTTATGCAACCTATGGCGCCTCCGTAAATTTCTGGTTCTTAGCTTTTGATGCTTTAAGTTATGCAGAAGAAGTTGGTACTTTCGCACATCAGGATCCAAGTCGTCGTTATTTGATAAGATTTAATTTAAATTTTGGTTTTTAAAGACTTTTTAGACTATGATGAAAGGCAGATATGAAAAAAATATTTATTCTTGATACTAATGTTTTACTTTTTGATCCACAGGCAATTAATAAATTTGGCAGTAACGATGTGGTAATACCCATAGTTGTTATTGAAGAAATTGACAGATTCAAACGTGAGATGAGTGAAAATGGTAGGCATGCCAGACTGTTTTCAAGACTTATAGATGGAATGCGCTCGGGTGGGGAACTTTCCACCGGGGTAAAACTTCCAAGTGGCGGTAAATTAACTGTTGAGCTTGGTGATCAACAGACGCATTTGCCTTTTGAGCTTTTAATGGAAAAGGCTGATAACAGAATTTTATCTCTGGCAATTATGCTTAAAAAAGAATATCCAAGACAGCCAATAGTTTTTGTAACAAAAGATGTAAATCTAAGAATTAAAGCCGATGCTCTTGGTATAAAGGCCGAAGATTATGAACCATCAAGTGTTGAACCTGATGAACTTTACGCTGGTGTTTTAATAGTTCATACGCAGTCCACATTGATTGATGAGTTTTATTCGGAAAAAAGACTGCCACCACAAAAAGATTTCCCGGAATTTAAGGCTAATCAATATGTAATCTTAAAGGATAAGATTAACCAGAACCACACAGCACTAGCAAGGTATTCAAAGGCACTAAATAGTTTGGTCCCAATTATTAAACCCACTGAAGGTCTTTGGGGGATATTTCCAAAAAATGCAGAGCAGGGGTTTGCAATGGATGCCCTTTTAAATGATGATATAAAACTTGTGAGTCTTTTAGGTAAGGCTGGAACCGGAAAAACTCTTTTAGCAATTGCCGCAGGTCTGGTCAAAACCGTTGATGAAGGTATATATAATCGCTTGCTGGTTTCAAGACCCGTGTTTCCACTTGGGAAAGATATTGGTTTTTTACCTGGCGATATTGAAGAAAAACTGAATCCGTGGATGCAGCCAATTTATGATAATATTGATTTTCTTTTTGGTACTACTTCATCAAGGGGTAGGCGAGGCGCTGGTAAGGGTGGCCAGGAGCTTATGAACCAGGGGCTTCTTCAAATTGAACCGTTAACTTATATAAGGGGCAGATCAATCCCACAACAGTATTTAATTGTTGATGAGGCGCAAAACTTAACGCCACATGAAATAAAAACCATTGTGACCCGCGTGGGGGATGAAACTAAAATTGTTCTAACGGGTGATTCTTATCAGATTGACAATCCTTACGTTGATTCAGCCAATAATGGTCTGGTATATTTGGTTGAAAGGTTCAAGGAAGTGGAAATATCAGCCCATGTTACACTTCAAAAAGGTGAAAGAAGTCAACTCTCAGAACTTGCTAGTAACCTTTTGTGATTTCATTTCTGTTTTTTTGTCGGGCATTACTGCTTTATTTTTAAGCATCTCTTTAAGTTCAAAATCAAGATGCCTTCTATATGACCTGCTTAAAATTGTAAGCTCTTCTGTTTCAGCGTTTTCTTCAATTGCACGGAATAGAATCTGACCTTTTAACATTAAATCTATGGTTAAATGACCCAAGCTTGAGCGTTTTTGCTGAAATCTGACCATTTCTTCAAGCAGTTCAACTTTGGACATTGCCTGTATTTTTCTGGTGTATGCGTTATTAGCTCTGCGATTGTCATTTAAAACCTTAAAAACTGGAAGTGAGATAATGTTATCGTTTTCTGTGGTCTTCATATTTTTTTTAATGCCTCCTTAGGGCATGTTTTACAGTTTCCGGTTTTCCTCTAAGCAATCTATATGCCACAATTAGGGTCCTTTGCTTTTGTTTGTAACTAGCTGTATTGTAAGGAAAGTGTTGATGGTGCCAGATTGGGATTTCCAAATTTTGGTGATCAAAGGTCTGTATATATTTACTCGGTTGTAAACTACTTATACGTTTTTTATCAGGTGGTCCTATGTGTAATTACCTTACGACATTGTGAGGTAATTACACATAGGACCACCACGATTTTGTCTTAGTTTAATTATACCATTACAAAAATAAATTACACTTTTGTCCTGATGTTTTCATCTAATATTCAGGTAGGTACACTGCGGAATTTTATTCTGATTGCGCATTTATTTTTTGGAATTGGTATTACCAGGAAGAGGAGAAATTGATAGGCTAAGTTTGCATTAGCTTAATGAAAAAACAGTTTTTTTTAGAATGTCATTGCTTAGGTGCGGCGGTTACGCCCTCTATCGCGGTAAGTATTCATGGCGGAAAAACCAGTATTCATTGCGATGGAAGCGGTGGCGGTTCACCGAATATTGTAAAAACTTTTAATCCTCGAGCCTTTTCTCTTCTTCCATAAAGGCCATGTGCTTCAAAAATGTTTTTAATAAGATAAGTGTGTAATTTTTTGAAATCTATGCCCCAGAAAACTATACGTGAAAATGCAAGCTTATCCCAGAACCGTCCAATTGGTTTTCCTTTTTTGGCATTTGTAACCAGGCAGGCAATTGTTCCTGAAAGTTCCCTTAAAAAGCTCTGAAAATTTTTGCGTGAATATGTTTGAATTAATAAATGGATATGATTACCGACATTTACAAAACGAAAAATTCGTATTCTGTATTTCTTGGCAATCTTTTGGGTTAGTTTGTTAATTTGATTTTTGTTTTTTAAGTGAAGCAGTGACCACTGGCCCTTGGCCATGGAAGACCTTAGCACAACGTGCAGTGGGCGCTTAAGATCAATGGGCCTTGCAATTTTGCGTTTACCCTGACTTGTATCTCCGCCATGAGTCAATGAAAGGCTTGGAATGAAAGAAAGTTGTTTTGAGCGCATATTTTATATTTTACTTATCACGAATTTAATGCTGGGGCAATGGGTTTATTATAAACTAGGAGCGAGATAATTAATAGGTCACTCCTAGTTTATAGTTTGCCAGTCTCACAAGTCGGAGCCAGTGTTAGAGGGTAAGTCTGTGTTCAAATAGTAAGAACCTAGGTTACTCAGAATCACAACCTGTTACAAAGCCCGTGCCTCATTGAATTTTACCTGGCTAAAGTTACCCGCACAGGTTTTGTTGGGATTTTTGGTGTTCCTTCGCTTACACCTAGCGCTGTTTCTAAAGGTTTTATATTGTTATCCGACACATGTGTTGTAGTTTGTGCTTCACCGAGAGGTGCTTCAAGAGTGTTTCTGGTTAATTTATTTGCACTCCCACCATTCATCCAAGATGTAAAAATATCTTCTAATTTTTCGGCACTTAGATATTTACAAACTTTGTTTGAATCAAGCGATGCATGAATTCTAAGTCTTTTTCCGCCTTCGGGTATTTCAATGCCCGTTTTTAATTTAACGTCTTGCTCACTACCTAAGCGGTTTCCATGAATGTTTAATGTTATATTTTCAATATCCAGTGTTTCTGAAAGCATTATTCTATTGTTTGAATTATCCATAAAATCAAAAGCCGCTTTTTTTTGTTTTTCAAAGCAGTCTTTTTCAGCTTTTGAAACAAAATTTGCAATTGAGTGGTAAACCGGGTGAATTTCTATGAACTTTGTTAAAACACAAATAATATCTTCATGTGGAAACTTCACTTTATGACCAAGCATTCGGTGATCACCTGGCATTTCTCCGCGTGTCCGTGTTGTTTTTTCCCCGGTCTTTTCGTTTTCACACTCAAAATAAGATTTATGTTCAAGCCTTGACTCGATCGAGTAAGCGTATGGTACAATATTTAACCCATTATAATTTACTTCCTTAAAGTATCGATTGAAATAGTATTTTAATGCATCTTGATCTGATATGCGTTTTTTGTATTCATCGTAATTTGGGAGATTTATTATTAGAATATTATCAGTTTGAGCCACTTGTTCATTTTTTTCAATTTTGGTCCCTGCGTCCACACCATCAGACCCACCACCATAAAGTGAAGAAGCGCTTGCAACTACTATGTTGCTGTTCCGGTTAGTTCCACTAGCACCACTAACTCCATCAGAAGTGCCGCCTTGGCCATCAGCTTGAGAAACAATTGGATAAATAATTATGGCCGCCACAGCCACTGCCATTAGACTTGTAAGTTTGTTTTTTAGGTTTTTCATAATCTCTAATCTCCGTTCATTTTTAGTACTCGGGAACCAGTGTCTGGTGTGCTTATTTTTTTGCGCTTTAAATAAAAAATAAAGCAAGTATGGTGCCAAGTTATTTTTTTCCGTAACCACTTAAAAATACAGTATTACTTCCTGACGGCATTTTTAGTGAAGTGTTGAAATAATATACGATTAACAAAAAAATAAACAAAATTAAGATTATTCGTAAAAATGCCGAAAAATTATATAAGACATGGCTATTAGAAAAAAAGGAAATCCATATCAGGAACTTGGCGAATACATCAAAGAAAAAAGATTCGCCAAATATCGTTTTGCAAATGCACTTTATAAAGAAGCAAAATTTTCCTTTTCATATAGCACATATGTGGATTTCGAAAAGGGCGCGATACTTCCATCGGTTGAAAATCTTATTGAAATTTCAAGATTTTTACAGATTAATGTTTTTGATATTGTTCTTCTTTGGGCCCAGGTGCAAATGCCAATAAATGAACTAAAAGATCTTTTCAAATACAGAAGAAGGCCCAGAGAAAAAGATCCTCAAAAAAATATTGGTAAAGACGGACTAACTTTCGAAAACACATGGGTTTTTAATTCCATGGATCGCGAAATTTTAATTAAGGCTCCATGGCTTTGGAACGTGTGTGTGCATTTGAGTCTTAATTTTCCAAAATTTGTACCAGTTGAGGATATTACACGTCCCGATGACATAAGTGCCGTTGATCTTGTAAATAAGTATCTTTACGAATGGATCAAGGCCGGGCACATAATTAATAAAGGTAATAAATTATGTCTTAAATTGCCCCATAACTATTTACCTAAAACTGATGAATGGAAGGAAGTCAGAGATAATAATGTCAGAAACATTAACGAAGAACTTATTGAATCAATCACGACGAAAAAACTAAAAAATAATGAAGCATTCAGATTACTTTTTCAGCGCGCTCTAACCCCAACTCAATTGCAGCGCTGGGTTTCAAAATTTCAAGAAG
>CAZQUK010000088.1:0-11100 GCA_964596435.1 uncultured Oligoflexia bacterium | reverse complement strand
AAAAAGCCCGCCATTAATATCACTCACAATTGACTTTTTATAAAAAAGTTCCTGATAAAAACGCGAAAGCTCACCCATACACAAAACACCGGCAATTAAATCTAAAGCAGGAATGTCATCGTGCATTATTCCGGGGGTCCTAAACGCAATACTTATTGACGGTGCCTGTACATCAAAAGGCAAAGTTATAATAGATGGCCCACCTTGATTTTGTGTTTCTTGGGGCCTTTGTGGTTTTTGATAATTATTTTCCTTAAAAACACTGCTGCCAAAGTTTTTTTCAAGAATTTCAAGTAAGCCCGATACTCTTCCTTTCTTTATACCCTTATAAGGACCCACCAAAACCAGCCCCATGTTGGCTGGCACATAATTTCTTTTATAAAAAGCCTCAAGAGAATTTACTTTTGCATTTATGATGCTGTCAACGTATCCAATTACCGGACGACCATAAGGATGTTTTTTATAACAGGATGAAAATAATTTTTGAAAAGCCTGGTGCCCTGGAGAATCCTCATTTTTTTTAAGTTCCTCCAAAATAACTTCGCGTTCTCTTAAAAAATCCTCTTTTAGAAATTGCTTGGCACCTGTCATACTGCCAAAATATTTCAAAACCTCCTCCCAATGTGTTTCGGCGGTCGTTACGTGGTAAACCGTTTGATCCAGCGACGTAAAAGCATTAACATCCCCCCCAAGCGATTCTATATCCCTGGCAATTTTTCCTGAAGAGGGGCGACCAGTTTCTTTTGCCCCGGAATCCTTAAAAAGCATGTGTTCAACAAAATGTGCAAACCCCTCCTCGCCCTTACGCTCATCAGCACTTCCTGTTTGAATCCACCAATATATTGCGGCAACCGGACTGTCTTGATGATAAAAAAGTACGGGTATTCCGTTTGAAAGTCTTAATTGATCGGGCTGATAAAATCCTTGATCTATACTCATGTACCTAAACTTAATTGATAAGCCTTAATCCTGGGAGCTAAAAAAATAATATAATTCAGTCTTCAAACAAACTTATTGCATTGCATAACCCTGGCGGTTATAATTGAAATAAGTTTTGATATTAATGGTACTTTGTTTAACTATTTGATATTATTGTGAAAAAATATAAAATTGTAATTAGTGATTGTCATATAGCCGGTGGCCGTTTCCTTAATGGCAGACAAAACCCATTTGAGGCACTTCAATACGAAGAAGCGTTAATAGAGCTTATAACATATTTTTCAACCGGTAATTTTGGAATTACTGAAGATAATAATCCTATAGAAGTTGAACTTATTTTAGCCGGTGACTTTCTCGATTTTTTATTCGTTCCATACAGGGGGGAGTTTACGGATACGGTTACGGAAAAAATTTCTGTTACAAAACTGGATTCCATTTTTTCTGGCCACGCCGAGCTCATGACAAGTCTTAAGGATTTTGCATCCAAACCAGGAAAATACATAACCTACCTTATTGGCAATCATGACAGCGACCTTTTTTATCCAAAAGTAAGAGATAAGATTATCCGGCATTGGGATCCTGACGGCCAATTCCCAAGCAAGAAGATCAGAATTGTACACAACAAGGACAGAATAATTTTTAGTGAAGGTGTTGAAATCCACCACGGTAATCAGTATGAAGCAATGTCATTCATGCATTTTGACGAACCCATTTTAACAAAAGACCTGCCCGTACCAATTATCAATCTGTCATGGGGTTGTCTATATTTTCTAAATATAATTTCTCATTTTAAATGGGAAATTCCTTATATGGATAGGGTAAGACCAATAAAACTATTTATTTTTTTGATGCTCATAATAAAACCGATTTTGTGTCTAAGATATATGTTTTTTACAGCAACTTATTTTTTAAGAACAAGATTTTTTTATAGCCCCAAAAGACGATCACCAAAACACTTAACCTGGCAAATTTTAAAAGAGGAAGTATTAAAGGCCATTGGAAACAGCTTTCAGGATTTGGCCAAAGAAGCCAGAGTTTTGCTCGAACAAAACGACAAGATCCACACCATAATACTTGGGCACACACACACACCGATGGAGGTCTTTTATCCGGATGGGAAAAAATATATAAACACCGGAACCTGGACAAAAACTGTAAATATTGATCCGTATAAAGTTGGCGTTGATAGATCTAAAACTTTTGCCTTCATTACAATTGAAGAAGGAAAAGCTCAGTGTGAACTAAGACAGTGGACCGGTACCCATGCTCCACACACACGTTTTAGGGAATAAAAAAAGGGAGCCCAAAAAACTAATTTCAAGCTCCCAAAAATTACTGCTCTTACAATCTTTTTTTATTTCCTTTCCTAAATTGTTTAAGAGCATCATTTTTTTTAAAAAACTGTCAGTTGCAACTAAAGGCAACAATGGCAATTGATGGATCATATTTTTAAAATAAAATGAGCCCTATTGTAACAACTAACAGGATTAAAAAACTAAGTGATGTAAAACTCATATACGCCCCAACCTCTCTCACCATTTTTTGTATGCCAGTTGCGGGCCAATTTATTATTATTTTTACTTTAATGATTTTAATAAGTTAAATTTTTAAGCGCAAAATGCCACCAGTTTCATTTTTTTTAAGTGGTGACATTTTGAAATCATTTAATTATTTTTTCGGGGCGCTTGGCGTTAAAACTGATACAAATCAGAATGGATATAATCTATTGAAATGGTTTTTAACATTTTAACTGAGTACCTTGCACCAAATCCCTGACTTTTAGTCGCAGCATCACTCAAGCGTTTAGAAATAGTGGTATCCACCATGTTATAAAATATTTTAGACTTTGTTCTTTTGCCGACAATATCAAAATATCTGGCTTTAAAAAGGTAAACAATATTTTTATGATAATCATTCTGCCCACATTTTTCAGCTTTTTCCAGTAAACCAAATGCCCGATCAAGCATTTCACGTTGCGCCTGGGCCGTCACGTCATATGCCAAGCGAAATGCCGTTAGGGCCGACATTAAATAATATTCCGACTCATTGGAACAATTTATGCTTGCCAAATTAAGCAACTCAAGTGCCCTTTTGAAATCTCCATTTTCGGCGGCCTCAAAGGTTGCACGTCTAAAATGAGCATGTGCCTCAAGCACGCTTTCATCACAAGTGTTATGTGACGTAATGTTCGCAACAGTACTATAATCCCGTGGCTCCTTATTGCCTGCACAAATAAGCGGTAGTGGAACATATTCTCCATCAAGCGGTTTTGAACCCTCAACTTTAGGGCGTGCAACATATACAATATTTTTTTCGGGGCAAAACACAAGGCTTTGAATATTGTTCATTTTAGCAATTGTGCCTGTAAGTGGCTTTTGTAACGCCGCCCCACTGTCTGTGTTTTTGTGCTCATGTGTGGAAATAATATTTACCACGTCCTGAATACTGTATGTGTTTTTCTCTTTAGTGAGCACCTCTAGATCCTCGTACCTTAAGCGTGAATCAAGATAGTACTGATAATTAATAGAAAACTCATCTTTTTTTAATCTTTCATCAAACACATGGTTAGTGGCAATTAATTTATCAGACTCCATTTTCCTAACAATCAAATTTCTTGCCGTTACATCAACAATACAAGCTCTGTCCTCTTTAATGGATGATAAAACAATGCTCCACGCTCCTGACGCCTTTTGTGATTTAATTATTTCAACCGCTTCATCTATAGTGCGGGCGCGTCTTATAACCTCTTCAGTAATAGAAAGAATGGGTTTTCCACGAGTTGAAACCTGGTTGATCATCAATAAATGTAAACTAAGAGTAATACCTGCTTCGTTTGAGGCTGTAATGCCGGATGTAGGGAGCCCAAGAGACGAAACACTGGTGTAATTCATCTCGCCATATTTTTCTGGATGATAATAAATTATTACAGGATACTTATCAAAAAAACCAAAACTGTCATAATCAAGGTTTCTAGCATGAATAAGGGCACCATTTGCACTTTTACTTCTGTTAAAAACCAAACTTGAGCACCCAAAACCTGAAAACGGCCTAAACGTTGGCGCTTGAATTATTGAATTATTATTAAAAAGTTTTGCTAAAAAAAGCTGGCCCACATCGGGCACAACCCAACCTTTTTCCAATACTTCACACTTAATTCTTGCTCCATGAGTAAAAGCTTTTATTACATTTTTTTCTTCCTTGCTCAGATTATCAATTAAAGGCTCCACAAAAAACCAATCAATGACTTTAAGTGCTGGATATTTTAGAAGCGGGAACTGCTTAAATAAATAATTATTCGAAATAGCATTATTTATTTTTTTTACGAAAAAATTAAGAGCGGTATCATTAATTAAATTTCTGGCAAGCGCACCATGCGGATACGCCATTTGCTCCCTTGATCCAAAAAGATTTAAGATCCAAACACCTCTGAATCTTTTAAGCGACGCCTGGCCACAAAAAAACGCACCATTTTTTTCAGTTACATCTGACTTTTTTATTTCTTGTTTAAACCCATGATTTATCATCGTAAACATAAACCGCATAATATCACTTTTTACGCTATTCGTTTACTGAAGATCTTACATAACCGCATATTCCAGTTATTTCAAAACCATAACGCCGCGCTTACAACAGAAATGGCCCTAATGCCTTGCCGGTTGACCTGCTTTTATTTTGGGCTGTTTTTTTTGTTGAGCCGCAAGCTGCTCAGTTGCCGCTGATGAAATAAGGGGCGGATCTTTTTCCAAAAGAAAATTTTTAGGATCCTTCAGGTCCAGTGCTTCTCTTAAAACATCATCAACAAATTCAACAGGAATAATATTAAGTCCCTTTTTGATCTCATCCGGAACCTTTTTAAGATCAGGAATATTATCTTTTGGGATTATTACTGTCTTAATATTTCCAATACTAGCGGCCAGTAGTTTTTCTTTTAACCCCCCGATTGGAAGCACGCGCCCCCGCAGGGTTATTTCACCGGTCATGGCAACATCTTTTTTTACCGGAACATTTATTAGCGCACTTGTAATAGTCGTTGCCATTGTAATGCCGGCCGACGGGCCATCCTTTGGAACCGCCCCTTCGGGAACATGTAGGTGAATATCAATTTTTTGATAAAAATCTTGATCAAGCCCCAAAGACTTTGAGCGTGAACGAACATAGCTTAACGCTGCTGCTGCGGATTCCTGCATTACATCGCCAAGTTTTCCTGTAATTTTAATCTGTCCCTTCCCGGCCACAACGCATACTTCTATTTGCATCAGATCGCCGCCACTTTCGGTATACGCAAGGCCATTTGTAACACCTACTTCATTTTTCTTATCAGCTTTGCTTATAGTATACTTTGGTGGTCCCAGCATTTCCTCCAGGTCCTTTGGTGTGATTGTAAGTTTTGTACTCTTTTTACTTTTAGACGATGACTGCGCCTCTACAATTGTTCTTGTCACCTTTCGGCAAACAGTACCAATTGTGCGCTCCAGATTACGCACACCGGCTTCTCTTGTATAATTTCTAATTATTGAATAAAGAGTCTCATCCGGAATTTTAATATCCTTGAGCGTAATTCCGTGTGCCGCCATTTGTTTTGGAACTAAAAACTTTGTGGCAATGTGAAATTTTTCAACTTCAGTGTAACCAGAAAGTGTAATTACTTCCATTCTATCAAGCAGTGGTTTTGGAATTGAATAATAGTTTGCAGTCAATAGGAACATTACTTTTGAGCAGTCGTAATCAACCTCCAGGTAATGGTCCTGAAAGAAATAATTCTGCTCAGGATCAAGTACCTCAAGAAGCGCCGAGGCCGGGTCCCCCCTGAAATCAGAATTCATCTTATCAACTTCATCAAACAGAAACACAGGATTTGATGAACCAGCCTTTTTTAAATGCTGTATTACTTTTCCAGGAAGTGCACCAACGTAAGTACGCCTATGCCCCCTTATCTCTGCTTCATCCCTAACCCCACCTAATGAACAGCGAACAAACTTTTTATTTAGTGCCCTTGCTACAGATTTTGCAAGCGAGGTTTTCCCAACCCCCGGAGGGCCTATAAAACAAAGTATTTGTCCTTGTGTGTTTTTTGTAAGAACCCTAACGGCTAGGTATTCTAAAATTCTTTCCTTAACTTCCTCAAGCCCATAGTGATCTTCATCAAGAACTTTTCTGGCAATATCTATATCGTTGCAGTCTTTTGTATAGAAATCCCATGGAAGACTAATTAACCAGTCAATGTAGTTTCTAACCACCGTGGCTTCAGCAGTCATCGGGGCCATCATCTTAAGTTTTTTGACTTCACGCAGTGCTTTTTCCTTGGCCTCCTTGCTCATATTCTTGGCTTCAATTTGTTTTTCAATGTCTGTTATCTCGGATTTAAATTCATCCTTTTCACCAAGTTCCTTTTGAATGGCCTGCATCTGCTCGTTGAGATAGTATTCTTTTTGTGATTTCTCCATTTGTTTTTTAACTCTCGAGCGAATTTTCTTTTCTACTCTTAAAATTTCAATTTCTCCCTGCATCTGCTCAAGAAGCTTTTCCATCCTTGTTCCTGGAGATGTGATTTCCAGAATTTCCTGTTTGTTTTCGAGCTTCAGGTTCAGGTGTGAAACCACAAGATCCGCAAGTCTGGATGGCTCCTTAACGCTGTTTACACTCATTAGCATTTCAGGAGGAATTCTCTTATTTAAGCGAACATAATTTTCAAACGTGGATTTTAGCGATCTAACAAGTGCCTCCGTCTCAACACCCTCTTTATCAACATCTTCAATTTCCTCAACTTCTGCCATAATCATTTTTTCATTTTCAATATATTTTAGAATTTTTCCCCGGCGCTTTCCCTCAACCAGGACCTTTACTGTATTATCGGGGAGCCTTAAAATCTGAAGAATATGACCAATAGTTCCAATCTGAAAAATATCTTTTTCTGTTGGGTTCCTAACTGTTGCTTCCTTTTGAGTAATCAAAAATAACGGGATCTTTTTATTTACACACTCATCCAGTGCATGAATGGATTTTTCTCTTCCAACAAAAAGAGGTACAACCATGTGTGGAAACACAATTACATCTCTGAGCGGTAGTAATGGAATTTTTATTACTGAAGCTTTATTTTTTTCGTTCATTGATATTGTTTCTCCTGGTTTTTTAGGATCACTAACTGCTAATGACCCTCATAATAATTATACACTTTCTTGATTTTTACTAACAAGACATGAAGTGTAAATGTGCGAATAAAAAATAAAATATCTGATTTGGGCACATAGCGGCAGTCAAAAAAAAGATAAAACTAGGCAAAATTTTCAGCGCGAAGCCGCAGTTACTTGTGTTTTTCCGGGTTAAGAGGCACTCAAAAAGGCAAAGAAACCCTGAATATGAAGGATATCAAATAAATTATTTCACAGATCTTTACAGTATTTTACAACAAGTCTTTAGGCGCTTTCGGATTTATCTTTGGTATCGTTTTTCTCTTCGTCCTCTTCCTCAAAGACCAAAACAGGCGGTTCTTTCTTGATTATTACGTTCTTAACGATAATACATTTTTTTACATTTTTCTTCGCAGGAAGGTCATACATAATATCAAGCATTGCCTGTTCTAAAATAGCACGAAGCCCTCTGGCTCCAGTTTTACGCTTAATAGCCTCTTGGGCAACAAGGTGAAGGGCCTCTTCCTCAAATTCGAGCGTCACCCCTTCATATTCAAAAAGTTTTGAATACTGTTTTGTAAGTGCATTTCTGGGTTTAACTAAAATCTCCATCAGAGCCTTCTCGTCAAGTTCCTCAAGCGTTGCAAGTACCGGGAACCTGCCAATAAACTCCGGAATAAGGCCAAATCTGATCAGATCCTCGGGCTCAACTTCAGCAATAATCTCTGAAGCTGATTGTTTTTTATGAGACTTAATATCTGCAGCAATACCTAAACTTCTTTTTCCTTTTCTTTCGCCAACTATTTTATCAAGCCCGATAAATGCTCCACCACAAATAAAAAGAATATTTGAAGTGTCAACCTGCAAAAATTCCTGCTGTGGGTGCTTGCGCCCACCTTTTGGTGGAATATTGGCAATTGTTCCTTCAATTATTTTTAGAAGTGCCTGCTGAACACCTTCGCCACTAACATCTCTTGTTATTGAAGGGTTCTCACTTTTTCTTGAAATTTTATCCACTTCATCAATATATATTAATCCTCTTTGTGCGCGCTCAACGTTGTTGTCGCAATTTTGAAGTAAGCTTAATATAATGTTTTCAACATCTTCACCAACGTAGCCGGCTTCTGTTAAAGTCGTGGCATCAGCAATAGCGAAGGGCACATTAAGAAGTTTTGCCAGTGTTTGCGCAAGAAGTGTTTTACCGCTACCGGTTGGACCAATAAGCAAAATATTACTTTTTTGAAGTTCAATTTGATTCTTGTTCTTAGAGCCCTTAACCCCCCCCTTTGCGGCCTTACCTGTGGCCTGAAAATGAATCCTCTTATAATGGTTATAGATAGCAACAGAAAGGACCCTCTTGGCTTTTTCCTGACCTATTACATATTCATCCAATATTGCCTTAATCTCTGAAGGTTTGGGAATCTTCTCAGAACTTTTAGAAACACCATCTTTCTGACCTTCTTCTGCGATAATATCGTTACAAAGCTCAATGCACTCATCACAAATATAGACGGTTGGTCCCGCAATAAGTTTTTTTACTTCACGCTGATTTTTTCCACAAAACGAACAACAAAGATTACCAAAACTATCGCCGTACTTTTTATCCATAATGTCTTTCTTCTATGTTTTCAGGCTCTAATAAATATTTTATTTAAATACTTCCTCAATTCAGATCGGCTTTTTTTCATAAAAACTGATCAAAAAACTACTATAACCGGTTATTTTTCCCCCCCAGTTTATGTACCAAAAAATTATTCTAAAGGGCTACGTGTTTTTCAACCACCTTATCAATGAGCCCGTAATCAAGCGCCTCTTTGGCACTTAAATAATTATCACGATCAGTGTCAATTTCAATTTTTTCAAGTGGTTGCGACGTATGACGCGCTAATATTTCATTCAGTGTCCTTTTGATGCGTAATATTTCTCGGGCTTGAATTTCAATATCTGAAGCCTGACCGTGCGCACCACCAAGCGGTTGATGCAACATTATTCTACAATTAGGAAGCCCGAAGCGCTTACCATGATCGCCCGCGGCAAGCAGTACTGCACCCATGCTTGCCGCCATTCCAATGCAGTAAGTATAAACTTCGTTTTTAACAAACTGCATTACATCATAAATTGCAAGCCCTGATGATACGCCGCCCCCAGGAGAATTAATGTAAAGATGAATTGGCTTTTCAGGATCTGACGATTCTAGGAAAAACATCTGTGCAACAATAAGGTTTGCAACTGTTTCATTAATCTCTGTTCCAAGAAACACTATTCTATCAATAAGAAGTCTTGAAAAAATATCATATTGCCGCTCGCCCCTGGCCGTTTGCTCGACAACAACGGGGTTTGGGATGTACGATCCGATGGGTCCATTTGTATTTAAGTTCAACTTAAATCCCATAAGGTCAGGATCCACAAGTCTTGACGGTACTTTTAAATTTCCGCTTTTGATCAACATCTCGTTTTTCTCCCATATAATTGTTTCAGGGTAAACCCAATGAATAATTAATACAGTAACGCTTGGTCAATAACAAGTCATCAAAAAGGCTGTTGGTAAAATAATTCTTTCTAAAAAATCTCTTATTCTGAACTTATTTCATCATGTGTGGATTCAAGATAGTGTAACATAACTGCGCGCAAATCATCCAACGTGAGGGTTCCGATTTCGTGTCCTGATTTTTCAATATAATGGTGTAGCTCATGTTGAATTACATTCATCGGAAGGCCGGTTAAATTAACAACAGCTTCTATTAATTTATTGCCTGTTATTTCTGAAATGGAAGTTACACTTTCCATTTCCCCCCCCCCTCACAAACAAGTATAGAAAGTAAATTTAAAAAACAGCAAGAAATATTTTAAATAATTATTATTTGTTTTGTGAGCGAAAAAACGTTCTACCTTCAAGCAGTATATGCTCCGCATTATTAAGCGCGAACACCCGTTTGCGAAACTCATGACAGCCCGGAAGACCAAACACGTACCAGGATATGAATTTTTTAATACTCAAAAGCGCCATTGTATGCTCTAGGTACATCCTTGACAGCGCCCACTGTTTTTCCATAACACTTATATAGTCTTCAGGTTCTGGAATTTTATAGGCGCCAGTGTTTAATAATTCATTTGATTGCTGAAAAAGAAAAGGATTTTTAAGTATTCCGCGTCCAATCAAAACAGCATCAACTTGGGCCTCTTTAAGACGCTTAATTGCAAGCTCTGGTGTACATATATCTCCGTTTCCTAAAATGGGGATTTTACTTTTTGATTTAACCCGAGCAATATAATCCCAGTCGGCAACCCCGCTAAATCCTTGTGTGCGTGTTCTTCCGTGTATTGCAACCCAACGAATACCGCTCTCATATGCAATATGTACAACCTCTTGTGCGTTTCTTGAATTTTCATCCCAACCAGTTCGAATTTTAAGTGTTACTGGAACATTAACAGCTTTAACTAAAGATTCTAAAATTTCCGCCAGAATTAAGGGTGTTTTAAGAAGAGCAGAACCGGCACCCTTTTTACACACCTTGGGAACAGGACAACCAGCATTAAAATCAATAAAATCTATCCCTTTATTAACAACTTTTTGTGCGGCCTCACAAATTACTTCTTTTTTTTCTCCAAATAATTGAAGGCCAAACGGGCGCTCGCATTCACTAAACTCTATTAAATCTAATGTTTTTTTCCCTCCATATTTAATTCCATCAGCAGAAATAAGTTCTGATATTACTAGCGGGCTCCCCATTTCACGCATTAACTGCCTGAATGGCGAATGTGTTATTCCTGCCATTGGGGAAAGAATAAAAGGACTATCTATTATTAATTGGCCTAGCTTAATTGACATTATTCACACGCTCTTAACTCTTGGTGCGTGTTTACCAGAATTATTAAGATATTAATAAACAATAATTTTCTGGTTTTGGAGTTATCAATATGCTTTTGCACGAATCTTACAAATCTCATCAAGTTCTTTTGGTACTTCTTTTGTCAGCACTAGCGCGCCTGAGTTTGTAACTAAAATGTCATCTTCAATTCTGACCCCTATCCC
>CAZQUK010000087.1:0-11125 GCA_964596435.1 uncultured Oligoflexia bacterium | reverse complement strand
CTTCAGCACAAGAAGCCGTAATTGGAAATGGTGTAGCAGATATTTTAAAACTGGATGTTGGCGGAGAAATCGTTCTTATTTCACAAGGGGCCGATGGCTCAATTTCAAACGATATTTTTAAGGTTATTGGCGTTATCGGCAAAGACCAGGAATCTTTTGAAAAAATGAACGTGTATCTTGGCATTAACGCCGCTCAGGAATATTTATCACTAGGAAGCGGCATCCATGAAATAGCGCTTCTTTTTGAACATCAAAATAAAGCTAGAGTACTTTCTAAAACAATTCAATCGTCATTAACAGATCCCATATTAAGCGTTAAGCCATGGCAGGAGATTGAGGCAGAATTTTATAAAGCCATGCAAGCTGACAAAGCCGGGAACTACGTTATGTTAACAATAATCACATTTGTTGTAGCTCTTGGCATACTAAATACTATATTAATGACAACACTTGAAAGAACCAGAGAATTTGGAGTTTTAAGAGCAATAGGAACTCGACCCAATAAAATATTTTCTATGATTGTTATTGAGGCAGGTTTTTTATCGATAATGAGCCTTTTTTTAGGGGTAATATTAGCAATACCTGTTAACTGGTACTTTGCTACTCACGGAATTGAAATGAGCACACCAATGGATGTAGGCGGAATGTATTTTGATAAAATGCTTGGTGAAATGGACCTGAAGTGGTTTATAATACCAGGAATTGTAACATTTTTTGCTGCTGTGACTGTTGCAATTTTCCCGGCCTTTAGAGCTTCACGCATGGTCGTAGTTAAAGCTTTAACGAGTAACTAATAAGGAGCCATAATAATGTTTTTACATCTTAAACTTGCCTGGCGAAACATATTTAGAAATAAAAGAAGAACAATCCTTGCAAGTATAGTTATAGGAATAGGTCTTGCTTCCCTGATTCTAACCGATGGTCTTATGATTGGAATGATCCAATCAATGATACGACTTACAACAAGTACCTTTATGGGACATGCGCAGATACATAAAACAGGGTTTAGAAAAACTTATGAGGTCGAAAATACCATAAATAATCTACCTGACGTGATCAAAAGACTTGAAAGCTCCACAATTATTGAAAGTTTCACTAAAAGAACGCAGTCTTTTGCAATGATATCATCTTCTGCAAATTCAACTTCCCTGTTTTTATATGGAATAGATCCAAACACTGAGCCTAATATTTCTAAAATTAAACTTTACATAACTAGGGGTGAATTTTTATCTGATAATGATAATGAAAAAAAGAAAATTTTAATTGGAATAAAACTTGCAAAAACCCTTGAAGTTGATATTGGAGATAGAATTGTGGTTACGGTTGCCCAGGCAAATACTGGTGAGCTTTCGCAGGAACTATACCGCGTAGGCGGGATATTTAATTTCAAAACCCGACAAATGGACGAAGGCGTGGCTTTTATTTCATTAAAAAATGCGCAAAAACTATTAAATATAAAAAACGAGGTTCATGAAATTGCCATAAGACTAAATAAGTTTGACAATGTGATTACAAAAACGCCACTTATATTTGAGGAATTATCAAAAAATGAAAATGAAGCTTTAACCTGGAACAAACTTGTTCCAGCAATGGAAGCAATTTTAGAAATGAGTAATTATTCAACAATTATGATCGGCGCAATACTTTTTATAATAATAGTATTTGCAATTATGAACACAATGTTCATGTCGATTTACGAAAGAATGTTTGAATTCGGGGTTATTAAAGCCATTGGAACAAGACCAATAAGTGTCGGTTTTTTAATTCTCACTGAAGCTGGTGCTCTTGCAATTTTAAGTATTATTACAGGTTTTATAATTACTGTTCCATTTTCAATATACTTGACCTCTCATGGAGTAGATTATGGTGGTGCAGAGTACGTTGGAGTTGCATGGGTAGAACCCATTAAAACCGTATTCAATATTAGACAAGTAACACTGATCCCATTTGTAATTTTTTTATTAACAATAATTGCTGCAATTTACCCTGCGCTTTTCGCTTCAAAAATACTGCCTGCAAAGGCTATGAGAAAAAGCATGTAGGATAAAGCATGTTGGGAATAATAGTATGTAGGAAATTTATGTAAGGAAATGCATGTTTAAATAAGTATGAATGAAACGTTATATGAAAGGACATTAGTATGGAAACTGCACAAAGTATGCATAAAAGCAATAATGAGCAACCGGTGGTACAAAAACACGGCAGCTCATTAATTGAACTTCAGGGTGTTTCAAAAGTTTATGGCTCAAATGCCGTTAAGGTACTTGCTGTTGATAATGTAGATCTTAAAATTAAAGCCGGTGAATTTACTGCTATCGTGGGTCCATCTGGTTCAGGCAAATCAACACTTTTAAATCTTGTAAGTGGGCTTGATGTTCCCACATCAGGCAAGGTTATTCTTGCAGGAAAACCTATAGAACACATGAGCCGCAACGAACTTTCTGATTTCAGACGCGATAATGTGGGTTTTATTTTTCAATCATTCAACCTTATTCCAGTACTATCGGCGGCAGAGAACATTGAATACATTATGCTTCTTCAAGGAGTTAATGAATCGGAAAGGCGCGCAAGAACTGCTGAGATTTTAAAAAGAGTCGGACTAGACACATTGGCAAATCGCCGTCCGCACGAAATATCAGGAGGTCAACAACAACGAGTTGCCGTGGCACGTGCCATGGTTTCAAAACCAAAATTAATTCTCGCAGATGAACCAACTGCAAACCTTGATTCAAAAACGGGAATTGGTCTTTTAGAAATGATGCGCACACTAAATGAAAAAGATGGAATGACTTTTGTTTTTTCCACACATGATGAAAACATTATGGACAGGGCAAAGAGATTAATTGTTCTTAAGGACGGAAAAATTGATAAAGACGAAATGCATAACTAGTATTTCAGTTATTATTTTGTGTTTTCAAACCCATATTTATGCGTTTGAAAACACCAGAATCGAGGGAAATACAAAATCCTATGTGGGCTGGAGTGACCCAGTTGACATTCCATTATTACCTGCAAACAAGCCAAAAATTTCATTACTGAATAATTTGAGGCTAAAATTGTTTTCAGAGCCATCTCAAACATCCGCATTTGAGTTTGCTTATAATATTTCACCCGGTTTTAAGACAGCAGAAATCTCATCAAATTCAGATAGTTTTTCAAATGCACAGGCCCTGCCCTATAGAATTAAAGACATAAAAAGGCAAATTACACCTTCTCAAACGGGCCCTGATCGCAAAGGATATTTTGCACTCTTCCAAAATTTAGACAGATTATCAATTACAAAGGCACTTACATTTACCGATATTAACATTGGCAGACAAGCAATTGCCTGGGGTTCTGCAAGGTCAGTTAACCCAACCGATATACTAACGCCATTTAGTTATAATTCCCTAAACACGGAAGACAGAACCGGTATTGATGCCATAAGATTCCGCACACCGCTTGGAAATATGTCAGAGCTTGATTTTGGCACGGTTTTGGGTTTAGAAGGTATGGTAAAAAATAGTGCGGCTTTTATCAGGTCTAAATTTCCGATTAATAAAACAGATATTTCCGCAGTTTTAGTTCACTATAAGACACATTCACTATTAGGCATTGATATACAAGGCTCAATATTGGATGCGGGTTTTTGGTGTGAAAGTGCCTACAATCTTATTCGGGAACCTTCTACATCAGAAATTAATGAGGATTTTTTTAGACTTTCAACGGGTCTTGATTATAATTTTTCTGAAATTAATTTGTACACATCAATTGAATATCATTTTAATGGTGCCGGATTTTACAATCCGGATGAATATAAACTTTCCACAAATAGAGTGGCCTATATTGATGGCGGTGTTTTTTTACTTGGAAGAAACTACATAATATCTTCAATATCGCTCCAAATTACGCCACTACTATCAAGCACCCTTTCAGTGATTTTTAATGCAAATGACACATCAGCTTTGGTTTCACCAAAATTTGAATATTCACTTATGCAAAATCTGTATGCAGATATTGGCGCCATGATAAACTCAGGCAACAAACCCAATTCAGCTTTAGATATGGATTCAGAATTTGGAACCTACACAACAACAGTATATGCTTCACTTAGATATTATTTTTGATGCCAACAAACAAACCCGAACAATAAGAAAAACCCAACAAATTATTCCATTCGTCTTTCAAGCTTCCAATATCTCTGTTCAAGCGTTCTGAATCTTGACTTTTGAAGATAAAACTCTGAGGCTATCATTTCAGGAGCAACACCTATTTCCAGCAAAATATCTTTAATTAAATTATAAAAAGAGTCCGTGTATTGTCTGGCGCCATCAATATCAAGGCCACTAGTGGTTTTTTTGAAATATATGTTTTCTGAAATAAAAATGAACCATTCTAAAAAATCAAGTGTCTTATTAAACCTTTCTTCTCCGACTTCCTCTGCTCTTAATAATGATTTGTTTTTGTTGTACTCTTCATAAATAATTTCTAAACCAACAGTAGACACACCAAACAAACCGTAATTTGTCGGAGTTTTTTCATTTATCAAACCCTTTGAAAGCTTTAGTAAGCAATCAAAATATGTAATATCAAATCGATTATAACAATTAGTTCCTTTCCCGTTTTTCATAAAATCTTTAAAGTTTTTTATCATCTTATATTCTTTATTTACTTCTTGTGGATCATGTTTGGCTAATATAAGGGCATTTGATAAATTAACAAACTGGCCCCATACATTTAAGTACAAATCACTATCCATTAGTCTTACTTTTGCTTTTGCCTCAAGCGATGATTTATCTTCAACCCCAACTATTTTATTGTAATACTCCTCCATTACATTCATTTGAGATTCGTCATTGTAATATTTTTTTGCATATTCATAATGAGCTACTATCCGTTTTTTTAAAAACTCTTTATTTTCAGTTTTTAGTTGTTGAGCGAAGCCCGGATTTAATAATAATTTTGATTCACAAAAAGCCAATGAATAATGATATTTCCCAAACCTACTATCTTCGATTAACTGACCAAATATTTCTTTTTTAAGAAACCCGCCATTATTTTCAATTTTAAATGAGATATTATATAAATTTTTATAATCCTCATTCTTGCATATGGAAATAAATCTATAATAGTAGATTACTGGCGTTATTTCATTTGCCACGTAATACAACAAGTAAGCTCCAGCGGCAATAACGAGTAGGCAGGCTGACATTGAAAAAACAAATCTATCAGAGTTAAGTTTTACTGCATCATAAAGAACTTTATTAAAATAATATGGCCAAACCATGAAAAATCTAAAATATTCGTTTTTTTTGTGTTTTTTTATTAGGCTTTTTGTAAAAACAAAAGCAATTCCCCCCAAACAAAAATAAAAAATTAGAAACAAAAATAAAAACAAAAACAAAGTGAGCATATTTTAAATTATCAATAAAAACCGCTTAAAGATAAAGCTTTTAAAGCCCTTGCGCAATGCGGCGCGGGGCCGATTGCACTTATTTGCCTCCGCTTCTCTCCTTATGACGCTAGTCGCCCAGTTGTTTTGTGGTTTTAACAACTACAGTTCAATTAACAATATTTATGAAGCCCGGCTCATAAAAAAAGAAACAAAATATTATTGATAATATTTGTCTGATTTCACAAATAAATAACAAACTTTTAATAATATTTTCATTGAAAAACAAACCATTTAAGCGTCAACTAGTATCTAAACTTATTTACAGAAAATATAAGGATAAGAAATGTTATTTAAAATAATTGAAAAGAAAAGTTTTCAGAGTCTTGTTGAATTAATATTAAAAACCAATGAAGTAATAGCGCCCAAAATTGTATCCAAAAACAAGGACGGTGAACCCGTACACCAGTTTTTACCAATTAACAGTTTTGGTGAAATTGATCTGTCCTACAAAAACACTGAGCACTCAGCAAAAACTTATTTTTTACCCTATAATGAGAACCTATCAACATATAATTTTGAGGATAATAACTGGAAACAAAATATTAAATACCGAATACAACCAAGGGCCATTATTGGACTTCACGCTTGTGACATTAATGCATTATTAAAACTAGATAAAGTTATGGCTAAGGATCATTTTCCAAGTCCATATTATATTTCGCGCAGAAAAAACACTTTCACAGTTGGGATCGACCACGAAGCATGTAAGCTTGGATTTTGCAAATCACTCGGTACTGACTCTGTAACACATGGTTTTGATCTTTTTTTAACAGATCTGCATGATAGATACTTTGTTGCCATTGATTCTGACAGTGGCTTTGATTTATTACAAAAAGTTGGTGCTAAGGATATTACAGAAGAAGACAATCAGGCATATCTTGATGTTAAACATAAAATCTCAAAAAGTTTCACAAATCATGTCAACGTTCAAAACCTTCCAAATCTTCTTGATATTGAATTTGAGTCTGACGTATGGACAAAATGGGGGAAAAAATGTCTAAGTTGTGGAAGTTGTGCAATGGCATGTCCCACATGCTACTGTTATGGCATAAAAGAAGAAATTTCCATGGATAATAAAACCGGGAAAAAAATTAAACAGCTTTATTCCTGCAATATTGTAGATTTTGCTGAAGTTGCAGGCGGCCATAATTTCAGAGACAAAAGAGAAACCAGGCTTAAATACCGTTATTATCATCAGCACCGTGGATTTGCAGAAGCATATGAAGAAGCCAAATGCGTAGGATGCGGGAGATGTTCAAGGGTGTGTCTTGCGGGCATCAATCCACCGGATGTAATTAGCGATCTGCAAGCGGAGGTAAGAGTATGAAAGAAATATTACACAAATACGATGTAACACAGGAAACAGAAATGCAAGAAAGCCTCGACTTTAATCGTCGAAGCAGGCTTAAGGATGTAGATAAGGTCTTTAAAGCAGAAATTACAAATATTGTAGCACTAACCGAAAAAGAAAAACTTTTTCACATCCACCTGGTAAATGAGCAGGAACGCAACATTTTTAATTTTCTTCCTGGACAGTTTGTTATGCTTGAAGTACCTGGCTATGGTGAAATTCCAATTTCAATATCAAGCTCCCCTTCAAGAAGAGGGTTTATTGAGCTATGTATTCGTAAAGCAGGCCTCGTAACAAACGTGTTACATAGGGCAAAAAAGGGAGCTAAAGTTGGAATTCGCGGACCCTTTGGTACTTATTTTCCCATGGAAAAGATGAAGGATCATAATGTATTGCTTATAGCAGGAGGGCTAGGACTTGCCCCGTTAAGAGCCCCAATTTTTTCTGTTACTGAAAACAGATCGGATTACAAAGATGTTCATATTCTTTATGGAACACTGGAGCCTAAGCAGTTACTGTTTAATTACCAGTACGACCAATGGAGCAGGATTGATGGTGTGAATCTTCAAATAATTGTTGATAAAGCAGATGAAAACTGGCGCGGCGAAGTAGGCGTTGTAACCAAGCTTCTTAACAACATAAATGTCCCCATGAACGAAACATATGCAATTGTGTGTGGACCACCTGTGATGTTTAAATTCGTCTGCAAACAATTAAGTGAAATGGGAATGCCAATGCACAGAATGTTTGTGTCTTTAGAAAGACGAATGCACTGTGGAATGGGTAAGTGCTGCCGCTGTAATGTAGGATCAACTTATGTTTGTAAAGATGGTCCTGTGTTTGATTTTTGGACCGTTATGAATCTTAAGGAAGCAATTTGAGGTAATAAAATGAAATATCTTGGAATAGAACCCAATAAACCCAAAATTGGAATATTCGATTTTACATGCTGTGAGGGATGTGAATTACAGCTCGTTAATAAAGAAGAAACACTTGCACCTTTTTTATCTTCAATTGAGGTTGTAAATTTCAGAGAAGCAATTTCAGAAAAAAGTGATAATTACGATATTGCATTAATTGAGGGCTCCGTAACAAGAAAAGATGAAATCGCACGACTCGAAAACATCAGAAAAAATGCAAAGGTACTTGTTGCATTTGGAAGTTGTGCCTGTTTTGGTGGAGTAAATAAACTAAAAAATTCATACGATCTTAATGATGCAAACAAAGAAGTTTATGGCTCCTTTCCAAAGGAAACAGAAAAGACAAGACCCATTAAAGATGTAGTTAAAGTTGATCTTGAAATTCCTGGTTGTCCCGTTTCAAAAGCAGAAATTGAGCGAATTATCCAGCATATTGTCTGGGGTGTCCCGTTTAAATTTCCATCACATGCAGTTTGTATGGAGTGCAAACAACGTTTTACAGTTTGTTTATTTGAAAAAGGACAACTTTGTCTTGGAACAATAACTAGAGGTGGCTGCAATGCCCCCTGCCCCGCCGGTGGTCTTGGATGCTGGGGTTGCAGGGGCGAAACCGCAGATCCCAACTTTGAGGAATTCATCAAAATAGCAAACGAAAAAGGATTTTCAACTGAAGAAATAAACGAAAGATTATCTTTTTTTGGCGGATTTGAGGTAAGAGCATGAAAATAAATTTAAATGTTAACGTTCACCATCTTACTCGTGTTGAAGGACACGGCAATATACACGTAAAGGTTGAAAACGGGAATATCACAGATGCCAGATGGGAAGTTGTTGAAACACCAAGATACTTTGAAGTAATGCTAAAAGGAAAACATTACACAACTGCTGCACCCTTAACTTCAAGAATATGTGGTATTTGCTCAATTGGTCATACGCTTGCAAGCTTAAGGGCAACTGAAAACTCCTTTGGTGTTAAAATACCACAAGCTGCAAAACTTTTAAGGCTCCTTGCAAAGCACGGTGAAACACTTCAAAGTCATTACCTTCATTTGTTTTTTTTAGCTGCTCCTGATTTTCTTGGTTTGCCAAGTGCTCTCCCCCTTCTTCAAATAAAACCTGAAGTTGTTGAACTTGCAGCAAGACTCAAAGGACTTGCAAATAATTTATGTGATATCGTAGCCGGTAGAACCACCCACCCTGTATCGCTACTAGTTGGTGGCGTTTCTAAAATGCCATCCGAAAAAGAACTTCTTGATATTCAAACCAGCCTGAATAATTCCGTTGCTGACTTAGAGAAAACTGTTGAAATATTTCAAACTTTTGAAATTCCGGATTTTATCCGTAAAACAGAGTTTGTTTCACTTAAGGGTAAAACTGACTATCCGTTTATTGGTGGTAACCTTGTTTCAACCGATGGTGTTGAACTACCAGAGTCTGATTATCTTAAAATGACAAACGAATATGCCGTCAAGCAGCATACATCTAAACTTTGTAAACTATCGCGCGAGGCTTTCGCAGTTGGTGCTTTGGCCAGGTTTAACAATAACTACAAACAACTTCAACCAGCAGCTCTGGATATTGCATCTTTATTTAATCTAAAAGCCACATGTCATAACCCATTCATGAATAACGTTGCACAACTTGTTGAGTGCGTACACGTTACATATGAATCAATTAAACTAATTGACCAGCTTCTTGAAAACCTAAAAGCCGAAACGATGTGTGAAGTTTTACCGCGTGAAAGTGAAGGTGTGGGTGCAGTTGAAGTGCCAAGAGGAATTCTTTACCACCACTATAAATTCGATGATAAAGGAAAAATTATTAAAGCAAATTGCATTATTCCCACTACACAAAACAACGCAAATATTCATCTTGATATTGTTTCCCTTGCAAAGCAGTTTTCTTCAAAAAACAATATGACAGATGGAAAGCTCTCGCTGCTTTGTGAAATGCTGGTGCGTGCATATGATCCTTGTATTTCCTGTTCCGTCCACTAGGATGCGTTGCAGCGTTTAGTAAAATATTTATTATAAAAATATTTTTAATTTGTCATTTTTTGTCCTCAAATACTAATTTGAGGACAAAAAATGACAAAAAAATCTAAAAATAAAAAGGCGGAGAACGCTCCGAAAGCTAAAGTACTAAAAATCAAACTATCGGACCTTTACAGATTAGAAGACTGGTGGGCCATTTGGTTTGGAGCCATACTGGTATTTTTTGTTTCTATAGGTGCCATATCCAAGGTACCCAAACTTGGCCGGTGGACCACCACACCTTTTGAAAACCTTATTCAGCAAGCATATCCTCTATATACTGGGTCCGCACCTGCCCGGTATATTGGGTAATACAATTAACAACAATTTAAATAATAACATTGAAGTAACGGCCCTCATATATTCAGAGTCAGGAGATATTAAAGACTATTTTGACAACGGAAAGTACGCCATAAAACATCCCGGTCAGTGAGTGTCGGACTTATCAATCTAATTGGGAGTGTAATTAATATCTCTATAAACTCGCTGACAAAAAAGCTTATGCCATATCAATGTCGATATTCGGTTTATTCTGCAACGTATTGTGGATCACACAAGCCTTAGCCACCCGTAAGATAGCATCCATTTTCTCTTCAGGAACACCTTCGGGTAAACTTAAATCTACAGTTAAAGCTTCAATACGCTTTGGCTTATCTGCAAGTGTTGGAACAACGCTAAGTTCAATTCCTTCTGATGGCAGGTTGTGTGAACTACAATATGTGTAGGTCATCATCCCCACACAAACTCCTAGTGCACCAGCAAGAAGCTCAACAGGGCTCATGGCTTCGTCCTGACCGCCATCTTTAACACTCGCATCCACACAAATTTCATGATTTCTGACGTTAATTGTAAATTTCTTTTTATTAAGCTGTTTAATTGATATTAAATCCATATATTAGTGTCCTTAAAAAAATATTATTCATTTTAATTAAAAACACTTTCTCATAATAACTTCATTATTTCATTTTTTTTTAATATTAATTATTGTATTAAAATAGTATTATATAGCCCGATTTTTTTATATTAACTTTTTACATTTTGTAAGCTTAGTTTCGTAAGTTTAAATAAATATTGTGAACATAATTCTAAACTATTAACGAATAATTATGGCAGAAGGAGGCAAAAAAAACCCACACCTTCTGTCATATAAATATGTTTTTTTACTTAATTTGAATTTGCTTTGCTTCCTCTTTTTTTAGTACTGCCTCAATTTTTGGAAGATTCAAAAGAAGCTGGCCATTTTGATATTTGGCAACAATTTTATCTACATCAACAAGGCCATCAATATTAAAGCTTCTGGAAAAATAGCCTGAGCTAATTTCTTTCCTATAATAATGTTTATCTTCTTCAATTTTTCCATATTTCTTTTCACCCGATATTGTAAGAC
>CAZQUK010000086.1:0-11145 GCA_964596435.1 uncultured Oligoflexia bacterium | reverse complement strand
TTGTATTTATAATTTTCTCTGGAACCATTCTTCAAACCGTGTTTTTTTAATTTTAACTATTGTTGGTCTTCCGTGTGGACAGTTCCATGGGTGCTTGCATTTGAATAATTGATAGATAAGTGCATCTGCCTGTTCTTTATCAAGCCTCTGCCCGGCGCGAACAGATGAGTGGCACGCGGCCGATGCTATGGCTTCAAATAATGTTTCATCCATGATTATATCATTTGTTGATGGAATGTTTTGTGAGTTATTTGGGCCAAGATTTAAAATTCTATCTAGTAGGTTTTGTAGCCTTGGTTTTATGGAATCAATACCCCAAAGTGCCGGGATGGATCTAAATACAATTGAAGTTTCACTAAAACGTTCCACATCAAAGCCAATTTGCGTGAGCCATTTTATTTTTGTTTCAATATCGTTTTTTTGTTCCTCATTAAAATATGCGGTTTCTGGGATCAAAAGATTTTGAGACTGAATCTTTGCATTTTTATCTGCAAAAGTTTCAAGTAATTTTTCAAAAAGCACGCGTTCATGTGCCGCGTGCTGGTCAATGACGGTTAGAGTGTCACCGTATTCATAAAGAATATACGTATTAAAAAGTGTGCCTGAAAATCTGCCAAATACAGGTGCCTGATCGGGACTTGTGTGGCTGTTGGCAGAGTCATTTATTGCTTCCACATTGCGTGTGGCAGTCAGATCCATTTCATTTTGGATTGGCCTTGAGTAGGATTTATAAAATGCCTCGGAATTTATTTCATCGTGATTTATTTCGCCGCTTTCAAAAAAAGTGTGTGCATTACTATCACTTGCCAGGTGCGAGGCGCCATCTTTTGTCAGTAAATTTGAAACTAGCTTTCTTATCGCCTGAAATATTTCAGAGCTATTTTGGAACCTTATTTCTGTTTTAGCTGGGTGAACGTTAATATCAATTTTTTCAGGATTAATTTCAATAAAAAGGACAAGTGCCGGAAACTGTCCCGGTAAAAGTGCCTGTCTAAATGATGCCATTATGGCCTGATGAATAATTTTATCGCGAACCGCTCTTCCATTAACAATTTGAACAAGTTTTCTTGCCTGCTTAAGGCTTGCACCCTGGAGCCAGTAAATTTTTAATTTTAGAGTTTCGTATGATAGTTCTTCTAATGTTACTGGTGCATCAGGGCTTGCAGATAGAACACTTCTAATTCTTTCAATGAGTGAGGTTTCGTTTCCTTGTCCTGGACGTAGGTTAAGCAGTACTTTATTGTCACTTATTAATTTAAACCCAGTGTTCGGATGTGTTAGTGCAAGTCTTTCGCACCATTCGCGAACCTGGGATACTTCAGCAGGAATTGATTTTAGAAACTTTAAGCGTGCCGGAATTTCTGAAAAAAGATTTTCAACCTGAATTTTTGTACCCCACGAATGGCCAATAAAATGCGTTGCTGTGGTCGGTCTGGCACGTTCAAAATTGGGTTTCCATTCAAAACTTTTTTGTGCGCCTTCCACTCTTGAAATAATGCGAAGGGATGCTGATGCTGCAATACTTGGCAAGGCTTCACCGCGAAAACCAAAACTTTTTATTGTTGTGAGTTCTTCAAAAGATTTTAATTTACTAGTGGCATGTCTGACGCCGCAAATGCCAAGCCCCACTTCTGTCATGCCGTGGCCGTTATCGGTAACTTCAATTAATGATTTACCACCTGCTTCAAGCCTTATTTCAACTTCTGTGGCATTTGCATCAAGCGAGTTTTCTAAAAGCTCCTTAACAATACTTGCCGGACGTTCAATGACCTCTCCTGCAGCAATTTTTTCGTATACATTTGCTGGCAATAGGTGAATTACGGGGGGTTGTGTGCTGTTTATCTGTGTGGACATTACTTGTGTTTCTTACAACACAATGTATATGCATGCAAGAAAGCTTGTTGTGCTGCATACAAAAGAAGGAAAGAGTGGAAAATTCCTGATTTTTTAATTAACTATGAACAACCACACAGTTTCTGCCTGAATTTTTGGCTTTATATAAAGCCTCATCAGCCTTTTTTAGAAGAGTCTGGGACGATTCGATTTGTGTTGTAAGCTCCGCAACACCAAGGCTTGTGGTAACAGGCAGGCGCTTGCCATTATAAATAAATGCATGGGTTTCAATGGCAGAGCGTATTTTTTCAGCAACTTTTTCGGCAACTTTTGCATTTGTATCCCAGAGTAATAATACAAATTCCTCACCGCCGTAGCGTGCAAAAATGTCCCGGGATGAATTCTGAGATAATGATTTAACAAGGTTCGCAAATTCCCTAAGTACAAAGTCTCCGGCATCGTGCCCGTAGTTATCGTTTAGGTTTTTGAACTTATCTAAATCGAAAAACAATATGGAAAAATCCTTTTGAAGGGTCTTTGCACGTTTAAATTCAGCTTCAAGAGCCTCGATTAGATAACGTTTATTGTAAATGTTTGTAAGTGCATCTGTGTTTGCAGCAGAGCCAAGGTTTTCCCAGGCAAGTGCTTCATATTCACCAGCAGGAAGAAACTTTAAGATTGAATTGCCTAAGGTAATAAAATCTTCTTTTCCAAGCAGTGTGGGGGTTTCTTTTGGTATTTTTTTGTGGTTTACAAGGGTTCCATTGGCGGAGCCTAAATCTGTAATAAAAACTTTATCGTTTTCAATTGTGAACTTTGCGTGCCGTCTTGAAATACTTGGATCTGAAATCGTAATATCAATGCCAACTTCGCGGCCCATTATCAGTGTTTCTTGAGTGAGAAAAAAACGGTGTCCTTGCGGGCTACCTCTTATGATAATTAAACACGCAGATTGACCCTTAGCTTTATCAAGCTCTTTTTGAAGAGTTTTCGGGTCCTGAATAACGGTTGTTTTATCAGAATCACCAATATTATCATTATTATTGCCACCCGCATCACTTGGCGAGTACTCAAGGCAGATCATATTATGACACTAGACTATTAGATTATGAATGGTCAATAAGGATTTGTAAGATTATTTCGAACATAATTGACAATAGTAGTGCCTGAGCATAAATTACTCCCTATCAAAAAAATACGGCGCGGGGTGGAGCAGTGGTAGCTCGTCGGGCTCATAACCCGGAGGCCGGAAGTTCGAATCTTCCCCCCGCAACCAAAAAAACCTTACATTTTTGGTGGCATGAACGCTTATTTCAAAAAAACCCAGAAATCCCGGAAAATTTAGAGAATAAAACTTATGACATTACTTAATCCAAAACTTGATAAATTTGATCATCTTGACGCATATTCCAAAAACCTACTAACAAAAACTGTTAATTGGTTTGAAAATAAGGGTAAGGAAAAAGTCAAAAACGATGACCATGAGCGTGTTTGGTACGCCGATTTTCTTGATTTCGTGAAAAAAGAAAAACTTTTTTATACGTTCCTCACACCCTCCCAGTATGGTGGAGAAAACTGTCGCTGGGACACATATCGCAATGTTGTTTTAAATGAAATCCTGGGGTTTTACGGACTTTGCTATTGGTACACCTGGCAGGTCACAATTCTTGGTCTTGGTCCAATATGGATGAGTAAAAATGAAGAATTAAAAAAGAAAACCGCAGCACTTTTAGAGCAGGGCGAGATTTTTGCATTTGGCCTTTCTGAAAAAGAACACGGAGCAGATCTGTATTCGTCAGACATGCTTCTTAAACCACAAGGTGGTGGCAGGTATTTTGCCGATGGGGATAAGTACTATATTGGAAATGCTAATGAGGCAGCTTTGGTTTCAACGTTTGGTCACATTGCAAAAGATAATAATGTTAACCCTAAAGAAAAAGAATACGTATTTTTTGCGGTAAACTCCAAACATGAAAAATATGAATGTGTAAAAAATGTTTGTAATTCGCAAAACTATGTGGCCGAGTATAAGCTTAATAATTACCCTATTACTGATAAAGATATTTTATCGCGCGGGCGCGAAGCTTGGGATACGTCTCTTAATACAATTAATGTTGGTAAATTTAATTTAGGGTGGGCTTCAATTGGCATTTGTACACACGCTTTTTATGAGGCCATAAACCACGCTTCACACAGAAACCTTTTTGATCATTATGTTACCGATTTTACACACGTGCGCCAGCTTTTTAATGATGCGTATTTGCGGCTTGTGTCTATGAAACTTTTTTCTCTTAGAGCGGCTGATTATATGCGTGCTTCGTCTGAGTCTGATCGTAGGTACTTACTTTTTAACCCAATGGTAAAAATGAAGGTTACCACCCAGGGGGAGGAAGTTATTAACCTTCTTTGGGATGTTATTGCTGCCAAGGGTTTTGAAAAAGATATGCATTTTGAAATGGCGGCAAGAGATATTCGCGCACTTCCAAAACTTGAAGGTACTGTGCATGTGAATATGGCGCTGATTGTAAAATTTATGGCCAATTATTTTTTTAAACCTGGAAAATTTCCAAAAATTGACCTTCAAAATGGTCAGAAAAACGATGATTTTCTTTTCACCCAGGGACTCACAAAGGGGCTTGGAAAAATAAAATTTCATGATTATAAAATTGCCTATGATGTTTTTAATATCCCAAATATAAATATTTTCAAAAAGCAGATAAACACTTTTAAACAGTTTTTGGTTTTGGCTAAACCTAAAAAGAACCAAATTAAGGATTTTGATTTTCTGTTGAATTTAGGCGAGATTTTCACACTTGTTGCTTATGGCCAGCTTATTATTGAAAAATTTAAAATGGATGGACTTGATACTGACCTTCTTGACAGTATTTTTGATGTTCTTATTCGTGATTTTTCAAAATATGCGCTTGTTCTTTATTCAAAAAACACAAGCACGGTGCTTCAGCGATTCTTTTTAAAGAAAATGATTAAAAAATCTGGCTCTCGTACCTATCAGGCAAATAATATTTGGGAAAAATATGTTTTTGTGCTTAAAGATAAATATGAAATGAATGCGTAATGAAAATTTACGCTTTGAAACAAATGTGGAATAAATTTTTATGGAATGAAACCTGCTTGAATGAAACTATTTGAATGAAAAAAAAAGATAAAAATTACTGGAATTCTTATAAGTATTTTCCTGAAAAAAGCTTAGGACATTATGAAAGCTATTTTCAACGTGCCAATCATCCCACCAGGCCCATTGGTTTTTGGATAAGATACACGATGTTTGTACCTGATGATGGCGGCATTGGTGTTCGCAAAGCAATAGCGGCCCTTTATGCCGTTTACTTTGACGGCGAAAAAAAGAAAAATACATCTGTGTATGAACAGTTTGATTTGAGTACTGCAAGTTTTTCCAGAGAAACACTCGATGTAAAAATTAATGATTCATATTTACAAGAAGGCTCTCTTAAAGGCGGGTGTAAGTCTGACAAACACAGTATTTACTGGGATCTTTCATATACGGTTAAGGACCCAATGATACTGCTTTTCCCAAGGCGTTTTTATTTTAGAAAATTTCCACCCGCAAAACCACTTGTTGGTAGCCCAAATGCCAAGTTTACAGGTGTTCTTGAAGTTGATGGTGAAAAAATAAATATTGATAATTGGTGTGGAACGCAAAATCATAATTGGGGAATGTTTCATTTGGAACATTATGCGTGGGGACAGGTTGCAGAATTTGATGGCGAAAAAGACAGCTATTTGGAGTGTGCAACTACTAGTTTAAAGTTTGGTTCGTATACAACCCCTATGCTTTCGGCGCTATTATTAAAATACCAAGGTAAAGAATACAGATTAAACAATGTTAGAAATATTTGTATATCAAGAGGTGACTATAAATTTTTTGATTGGAACGTGGAATCAAAAGGGCTTGGTGTAAATATTAAGGTTAATATGCGGGCCACAAAGGAGGCATTTGTTGCGTTTTCTTATCCGAATCCACCCGGTGGTGCAAAGACGTGTCTTAATTCAAAAATTGCTTCATGCGAGCTTATATTAAAGCGCCTTGGCAGGCGTGATATTAAATTGTCTTCAAAATTTAGAGCGGGTTTTGAAATCCTTACAGATGATAATTCACACGGAGTTGAAGTTTTTAAGTAAATCAAGCGGTTAATGCGCATGGCTTTATGTTTGACGCGCGGCAGGCTTTTCCAGTGTTGTGTGGGGGTGTGAGTTTTTATAGAAACAGCCTCTTTGAGCTTTTTTGCATGGGTCAGGGTCAGTGGTATTTCCTTTTAATTTTCCCTTTAACGGCTGAAAAAATGGCAATCTTAAGCGTGCAATATGTGCGTGTTTGAAAGTTACAATCACGTTTTTTGCTACCATTTAATAGTTAAAATAAGTATGATTCACATAAAATTGAATCAAATTTAAGCCAAAAAGGTGGGGAATATGTCAGAAAATAAATCAGCGAGTAAATATAGATACGATAAGCCAGATAATCTTGTAAGCTTCATAGAAGAAAGTGTCGCCAAGTTTCCTAACAACCGTTATTTCGGTACTAAAAAGCCTGACGGAACTTATGCCTGGGTTACTTACGCTGAGGTTGGCAAGAGAATTGATAACCTAAGGGCCGGGCTCAAAAAAATAGGGCTTGGTAAAAACGACGCTGTTGGCATTATTGCAAATAACCGTCTTGAGTTTGCAATAATTGCTTTTGCTACTTATGGATTAGGTGCGCGCCTTGTGCCAATGTATGAGGCCGAGCAGGTTAAAACCTGGCACTACATTATTAAGGACAGTGCGCTTAAGGTTCTTTTTGTGGCTAGAGATGAAATCAGAGAAAAAATAAAACACTTTCCATCTGAAATTTCAACATTAAAGCATATTTGTCTTATTGAAGGTGACGAAAAACACGCGCTTTGCGATTTAGAAAAAATTGGTGAAACTGCGCCCGTACCTTCCATAAAGCCCACGGTTTCGGATATTGCAACACTGATTTATACATCAGGCACCACCGGGGAGCCTAAGGGGGTGCTTTTAAGTCATGGAAATTTTAGCTCGAATGTTCATGCTGCACACAAAATGTACCCTATATTAGGTGATAAAGACTGCACGCTTTCAATTTTGCCATGGGCCCATTCGTTTGGAATGACTGCGGATCTTTATTTCTTCACACTACTTGGTGGCGCTTTGGGATTTTTAGAAAAACCTGAAACTTTAATTAATGATATTGCACAAGTAAAACCTACTTTTTTAATTGCCGTGCCGCGGGTTTTTAATAAAGTTTATAACGGAATTAAACTAAAAATGAGTCAGGGTGGGCTTCCTGGTAAACTTTTTTTTATGGGTGTAGGGGCCGCAAAAAAACGCCGATTGCTTTTGGAGCAGGGTAAAAAAGACGTGGTTACGGAATTAAAATTTAAAATTGCAGATAAAATTGTTTTTAAAAAAATCAGAAAAAAATTTGGTGGACGTTTAAAAGGCGCTGTAACCGGGAGTGCTGCAACGAGCGCTGATATTGCGCACTTTTTCCATGATATTGGAATACCTCTTTACGATGCTTTTGGTTTAACTGAAACCACACCTGCATTATCCATGAACTCACCATTTAAATACAGAATTGGAAGTGTGGGTCAGATTATTGATCAATCAAAAGTTGTAATTGATAAGTCGGTTGTGGAGCCGGGCGCTAAAGACGGTGAGCTTATTGCGTATGGCCCAAATGTAATGCAGGGGTATCACAACAAGCCTGATCAAACCAAAGAAGTGATAATGTCTGATGGTGGTTTTAGAACGGGTGATAGGGGGTATTTGGATGAAGACGGGTTTTTATTTATAACTGGCAGAATAAAGGAGCAGTATAAGCTTGAGAATGGAAAATATGTTTTTCCGTCCGTTATTGAAGAGGAAATGAAACTTTTAACAAGTGTAGAAAACGCTATGATATATGGTGATAACAGAAAATTTAATGTTTGTATTGTCACCCCGGATGAGCAATTTATGCTAACTTATGCAAAAGAAAAGGGGCTTGGTAATAACTTAAAGGGCATAGTTGAAAAAGAGGAAGTCAAAACCTATTTAACTGCTGAAATACTAAAAACCTTAGAAGGTAAATTTGGCGGCTATGAAATTCCCAAAAAATTCATTTTCGTGGCAGAGCCTTTTACTTTGGAGAATGGAACCCTAACGCAGACCATGAAATTAAAGCGTAGAGTGGTTTTTGATAAGTACAAGGACAAAATTGAGGCGCTGTATGGGTAAGTGGTTTTAGTGTAAGCCCACCTAAAGTTAATTACAAACCAAAAAAGTCTTTTACGTCTTTTTCGATGGTTTCATAGTTGGTTTTGATTGCGTCTTTTGTTTTATCGCCTGCTTCTTGAATGGTTTTTTCAATATCAACCCTAAAATCCTCAATTTCATTTATTAATTTGAAGTTATCTTTACAAATACACCTGTGTCTGCAATCAACGGAATTGATATAATTATCTGGATCGGTTATACGATTCAGTCCTTCGAAATAAAAATGAGTACATTGATCACACCAGATTTTTGATAAATCTTCCGAAAACGGCCCAAAGTCACTTTGTTGTTTTGGTGTTCCTCTGAAATCGAAACATATTTCTTTTACCTGATCCCCCCTTAATTGAATAAAATTATGCTGATTTAAGAGCGTCATTTTATCAAGCCTATATTTACAGTGAGTTTTATTTACACCTGATGCAAAGACAATCCCTTCGTTCCCATAAATCCCACACTCGTTATCCAATAACGACAAACTATTTAACCAGGAGTTTTTAATTTCACCGCCATTAACTAAATACCTTGCAAATCTTGATGAATCATCTGAAAAATATGAAACTAGTCTTCCGTATTTTCTTGCAAAGTTCACCGTTTTAGATTCAACATTCGATTGCCAGAGTTTGCCGTGTAAACCTGCTACAATTTTTGTTCCATTTTCAAGCATTGATTTTGCCCGCTCAATATGCTTGTTATCATCCATCGCAAATGTTTTATCTGAATAAATTGAAACAATATCTACTGGATACTTGTGGCTACCTAATCGTAACTGCTTTGCTTTTACAGTAAGAGCTTCATAATCACTATATAAAACACCGGTGTCACCTCTTGTGTTTATAAGTAATAGGTCTATTTCCCCTGTGTCGCCAAGCTTTTTTGTTCTTATTTGATTAGTGTTAAATTCCTGATCAAGAAGTGTAAATATACCCAAATAGTCTGAAAATTTTGGTGGGTGTCCAATTGTTGTTATGAAATCTTCCGTAAAAATATAATTACTAAGTGCTTTGACGTTACTTTTAATAACGCTTTCTTTCTCGTCTACTACGCTCATATCAAAATTTACTTTTGCTGAGTTATAAAATTGCAATTCCTTCAGAATTCCATACTGAATAGCTTCGGGTTTTTTTTGGTTATTTACGCTTAGTACATCATTATTACCAAGAGGGTTGTCGGGGTTTTGACCTAAAAACTGAATATATCTTGGTTCTAAGTCAGCACATATTACTCTTGATGATGGACTTTGCTTGCAAAAAACAATACAAATGTTATCTGCTTCTGTTTTGAAGTTATCCCCCGAGCACATTGTTGTAAAAGTTGCGCGTTTATTCTCTTCTGTTTGTGAATCAGAAAGACCCATTACGGTTAGGGCATCTATAATTGGATTTTTGTTTCCACAAGAGCTGGAAAATAACACCAGCAGAGAACAGACAATTCCGATTGATAAGTTTGATGCGTTTTTCATGCTATTTGCTCTTTGAAGTCCTTCTGGTTGTGGGTCACTTTGTAAGCATTTTAAAAGTTGCAGTTCTTTTTTCAATTACCATCTCGTCTGGATCTGCAGGTTCTGTTGTTGCATCTGGAAAAACGGCATTTGCATCATCACTCATGTCGATATTGATGTCCTGAAAATTATCAATTCCTAAAGTTTCCAATTGGGCGAATTCTTCTGTAGTGATAGCACCACTATCAAGTGCTTCTTGTGGTGACAAATTTGTAAAGCTGACATCTGGTGCAACACCAGGCACACTTGGAGCATTAATTGCGGTTGAATCATGAACTGCACCCGTTGTTACATCTGCGGGGATGTCGGAGGCAGGAACTGTACCAACAATAATCATTGGAAATAGCGATGCAACACCCGTGGCGTTTAATACGCCCTCCTCAATGGTATTTGTAAGTGCCTTAATTTCAGGTTGCTCTAGAAAGGATTCAAACGCATGAAGCTCCTCCGCGGTATACGTTTTTGGGGTTCCATTAATAAAATTTTCCTCAAGAACTAGTTCATCTAGTTTTCTGTCATTTGTAATTGGGTCCGCATTTTTTGTTTCAACTGTTGCACCAGCCTCATTTTTTGCAAGAAAGGCCGGGCGTATTGCGCTCTGTTTTCCTGAATCTAATACGTATGTCTTTTCAATACTGCTCACCTGGCTGCTTGATGGGTTGGACAAACTTCTATCGATGGAAAAGTATTTTGGGATACCCGTGGCTGACTCTTTCATCAGTCTCACTACAGCCTGTTTTTTTGTCATAAAGCTAACAACTTTATCGTCTTTTTTGCTGATTAATAAATTATTTATTTGATCCATGTGCTCATTTGTCAGAACGGGGTTCCCATTTTTATCAACTTGCATATCCCTGTCTCTGATTTTTGCATGTCTCATAATAAAGGTTTTCTTAAGATTTGCCATAAACATACAATTATTACTTATTTTGATACAATTGTCGTTCAAGTCGGTATTTAATTCACCGTCGCTAGTTGTGCTTTGCTTTTTACAAAAATCTTTTATTGTTCCACCGACTTTAACGTGGGCAACAATGTCCTCTCCAAGAAGTGTATTACAGCATTTATTTAGCCAAACTTTTTTGTCGTCCCAACTCGAATCGTAAACTATGTCTTTATTAACCCACACCGTCGTGTTTGAGTTCGCTAAATACTGTGGGTGATTAGTTGGGAGCTTCCCTTTGTGCTCTAGGGCTTGATACAACCGGTTTGCACATAAACCCCTTTCGGCTTCAGTTAATTCTGCGATTATCTTAAGTGGGCCTCCGCTTAAAACCCATCCTACAAATCTCGTTGCTTTTGGTCCACAAGACACAGTGTTTGCTAAGATTAACGTAACAATTGTGATTTTAATTTTTTTTCTCATGACGTTCCCCCATTTAGGTTTTATTCCCAATACAGCTAAAGTGTGCCGTAGTAGATCAAAACAGTCAAGCAATTTTATGTCTGCTGGATACCCATTTTAAGTAACTGACAATATTGGTTATTTTGTATTAACGCGCTGCTATTCG